>CAYRML010000001.1:0-45991 GCA_964425485.1 uncultured Peptococcaceae bacterium
CTACATCACAAAAAATATTAAAAGAGGCTGGGATCGATCCTAATACAAGGGTCAAGGACCTGACCGAAGATGAAGTGCTCAAGATCCGGGAAGTTATGGATCGTACTTGCCAGGTTGAAGGTGACCTGCGCAGAGATATTGCTTTGAATATAAAACGCCTAACAGAAATCGGCTGCTATCGTGGTATACGTCACCGTCGTGGCTTGCCTGTGCGTGGGCAGAAAACTAAAACTAATGCCCGCACCAGAAAAGGCCCCAAACGGACTGTTGGCGCGAAACGTAAAAAATAGAGGAAGGGAGGTCTTTTGATTGGCAAGAAGACAAACTCGCAGAAAAAAAGAAAGAAAAAATATTGAAGTGGGCGTAGCTCATATTCAATCCACTTTTAACAATACCTTGATTACCATTACCGATAAATTCGGCAATGCCGTGTCTTGGTCTTCCGCGGGAGCAATGGGTTTTAAAGGCTCCAGAAAAAGCACGCCTTTTGCGGCCCAAATGGCTGCCGATGTAGCTGCCAAGGAAGCTATGGAGCATGGTATGCGCCAGGTTGAATGTTTGGTAAAAGGTCCTGGTTCCGGAAGAGAAGCCGCCATCCGTTCATTACAGGCTGCCGGTTTGGAGGTCAGCATGATTAAAGATGTGACTCCCATTCCTCATAATGGCTGCCGTCCGCCCAAAAGAAGAAGAGTTTAGGAGGTTACCGCATGGCTAGATATAAAGGTGCTGTTTGCCGCCTCTGCCGTCGTGAAGGCATGAAACTCTACCTTAAAGGTGACCGTTGCTATTCCGACAAATGCGCTTTGACCAACAAATCATATGCGCCCGGTCAGCACGGTCAATCCAGAAAGAAAGTTTCCGAGTATGGTATTCAGCTGAGAGAAAAACAAAAAGTACGCCGTATTTATGGCATATTAGAAAAACAATTCCGCAACTATTTCCAAAAAGCGGAAAAACAAAAAGGTGTTACCGGTGAAAATCTTTTGAGATTATTGGAAAGCCGCCTGGATAATGTCGTTTATCGTTTGGGCTTTGCTTCTTCCAGAGTTGATTCCCGTCAATTGGTTCGTCATGGCCACTTCACCGTTAACGGCAAAAAAGTCAACATTCCTTCCTACATGATTAAAGTAGGGGATGTGATTACTGTCAAAGAAAAGAGCAGGACATCTACCAAAATACAAGCTATTGCTGCTGCTTTGGCTGCTCGTACTGCTCCGGCCTGGCTGGAAGTCGATAAGGAAAATTTGGTCGGTAAAGTCATTGCCTTACCCACAAGAGAAGATATAGATTTGCCAATCGATGAGCAATTGATAATCGAGCTTTACTCCCGTTAATATTGATTAATGCTCAAAAAAGGAGGGCGATAATATGTTTGGAATAGAAAAGCCCAAAGTCCAATGTGTAGAAAAGGCAGAGGATAATTCTTATGGTAAATTTGTGGTTGAACCTCTGGAAAGGGGTTACGGTATAACTTTGGGGAATGCTTTGCGCCGTGTGTTGCTTTCTGCATTGCCTGGTGCTGCTGTTACTTCTGTTAAAATAGAAGGAGTTCTGCATGAATTTACTACAGCTCCCGGAGTGGTGGAAGATATCACCGATATCATACTCAACCTCAAAGGTCTCTCCGTGAAAATGCATTGTGATGAACCTCAAACGATCTATGTCGAAGCAAAAGGTGCTGGTGTTGTTACTGCCGCCGATATTAAATGTCCAGCAACTGTTGATATTTTAAATCCTGATCATTATATCGCGACTTTAGATGATGATGGCTATTTGATGATGGAAATTTCCGTTGATAAGGGCCGTGGTTATGTCAGTGCCGAAAAGAACAAAAAAGAGAATCAACCTATCGGTATCATCCCTATTGATTCTCTGTTTTCTCCAGTCGTTAAAGTCAATTTCGGAGTAGAAGATACACGGGTCGGCCAACAAACAGACTATGATAAACTGACTTTGGAAGTTTGGACTGATAAAACAATTGCACCGGATGAGGCAATCAGTGCTTCGGCCCATATCCTCAGCGATTATCTTAATCTTTTTATTTTCCTTACGGAAAGCGCCCCGCCTGAAGTTGCCTTGGTGGAAAAGGAAGAAGATAAAAAGAATAAATTGCTGGAAATGACCATAGAGGAATTGGATCTTTCCGTACGTTCTTATAATTGTCTTAAACGCGCCGGCATCCATACCACGCAGGAATTAACACAAAAAACAGAAGAAGAAATGATGAAAGTCCGCAATTTAGGACGCAAATCATTGGAAGAAGTCATGAGTAAATTGGATGAATTAGGCCTGTCTCTAAAGAAAAATGATGAATAAAGAAAGACCGAGAGCAAAGGAGGTTGGGAAATGGCATACCGCAGATTAGGCGTAAAAAGCGCGCATCGTCGTGCTATATTGCGCAATGCGTCTACTTCCCTTTTGAAAAATGGTAAAATAGAAACGACCGAAGCTCGTGCCAAGGAATTGGCTAGCGTGGTGGATAAAATGATTACTTTAGGCAAAAAAGGTGATCTGGCCGCCCGTCGAACTGCTTTGGCTTATCTCAACGAAGAGGATATAGTTACTAAGTTGTTTAATGAGATTGCTCCTAAATATGCGGACCGTCAAGGCGGTTATACGCGCATTATACGCTTGGGTCAAAGACGTGGCGACGCTGCTCAGATGGCTCTGATTGAACTAGTGTAATTATCTCCATAAACGGCAAAAGCAAGAGTCAGGGTAGATGGCCTATCCTGACTTTTTGATTTTACGGGGTGCCATATGATAGAGATCAAAAATATTTCTTTTGGATATGATAAGGAAGGCGAGCAAAAAGCGCTGCGTGATATAAATCTTGCCGTGCATAGAGGAGAATGGCTGGCTGTCTTGGGCGCCAATGGCTCCGGTAAAAGCACCTTGGCCCAGCATCTCAATGGGCTTTTATTGCCCGATCAAGGCCAGGTTTTGGTGGAGGGATTGGATACCAAGGATGCCAATAATATCTTGCAGGTGCGGCAAAAAGTGGCTTTTGTCCTGCAAAATCCCGAAAATCAGATCGTGGGTACCAGTGTGGAGGAAGATATAGCTTTTGGGCCTGAGAACTTGGGTCTTGCTCCCGAGGAAATTGGCAAACGGGTAGAAATGTCTCTCTCCTTCACAGGCCTACAGGAGCAGCGGAAAAAAGAGCCGCATCTGTTATCAGGTGGGCAAAAGCAGCTTTTAGCCATCGCGGGGGCTTTGGCTATGTCGCCACACTATTTGCTATTGGATGAACCGACATCCATGCTGGATCCCCGTATGCGCCGGCAGATTATTGAGGTGCTGAAATATTTACAACAACAATTGTCCATGGGCATCATCTATATAACCAATATGATGGAAGATATTCTGTGGGCAGATAGAGTGGCAGTTTTGCAGGCAGGTCGCTTGATGGCTGTGGGTGCATCAAAGCAAATATTTGCTGATCCGCGGCAAGTTTGCGCCTGGGGTTTGTCCTTACCGGCGATAGGCTGTTTATCGGCTATGTTGGCGGAAGCCGGGCATGAACAATTGGGCGGCATTTATGACAGTGACGAGATGGTGGAGGCTTTATGCAAATAAGACTAGATAATGTCAGTTATATATATCAGCATGGCTCCCCCTTGGCTCTGGCTGCTATCAGGGATATCGACTTATTCATTCCCAGCGGCCAATTTGTAGTATTATTGGGGCATAGTGGTTGCGGTAAAAGCACTTTGGCTCAGGTGATAACCGGCCTTTTAGAGCCACAAAAAGGCCGTGTTGAGATAGATAGTCAAGCAAAGGAAAAAGATCATATTTTTAAGCGGGTAGGATTGGTTTTTCAATATTCGGAACAGCAGTTTTTTGCAGAAACAGTGCATGAGGAAGTGGCTTTTGCCGCCAAAAACATGGGACTGCCTCAGCAAAAAATTACTGAAACGGTAGAGTCATCCTTGCAGAAAGTTGGTCTAAACCCAGAATTATTTGCAGATCGTTCTCCCTTTAATTTATCGGGTGGAGAGAAAAGAAGAGTGGCCGCGGCTTCTGTTTTGGCCATGCAACCTGACGTTCTCATTTTTGATGAGCCCACGGCCGGTTTGGATGCAAATGGCCGGGATTGGATGTGTCGGTTGGCTAAATCTGAGCATCGGGCAGGCACCACCATCATTTGGATCACCCATAATATGGATGAAGCGGCCATGTTGGCAGAGAGAATATTGGTTATGAATAACGGCTCCATTGCTTTGGATGGCTCGCCGCGGCAGGTTTTCGCGCAGGAAGAACTTTTAGCAAGCCTAGGCTTGGAAGTGCCGGTTGCAGCCGCTTTGCTGCGCAAGTTGCGTATGAGAAACTTTCCTGTGCCGGCACAAGGTTTGAGTGTGGAAGAGGCTTTTCGGGAAATCAACCAGGCTTTGCTGCAAAGGGGTGACCGACCATGATGGCTGATAAATTGATGGTTGGTAAGTATTATCCGCTTGATTCGCTGGTGCATAATTTAGATGCGCGGACCAAGCTCTTAATTATGATTCTCTATATGGCCGCTCTTTTTACGGCCAGTGATTGGCTTGCTTTTGCGCTGTTTACTGCTGTTTTCCTGGCATTTTTATTTATGAGCCATGTGCCGATCTATGCTCTGTGGAGAGGGATGTGGTTGATCGTAATTTTGATCGCCGTCGGCATGTTTTTCAACTTTTTTGCCACTAGCGGCACCGTTATTGCTCAATGGGGATTTTTGCAATTGACGGCAGAGGGCTTGGCACAAGGCTTAAAACTGGGGCTACGCTTGATTCTGCTGATCTTTTTCGTGTCTTTGCTGACGCTTTGTACCCGTCCTTTGGACCTAACCGATGGCCTGGAGCAAATATTATCTCCTTTGGCCAAAAAGGGGGCGCCGATACATGAGTTTGCCATGGTCATTTCCTTAGCCCTGCGTTTTATACCGACAATTTTGCAGGAATTTGATCGTATCGTCTTGGCGCAAAAAGCCAGAGGCGCACAATTTTCCGGCGGTTTGATCAATAAAATCAAACAGACTATGCCTTTATTGGTACCTCTTTTTATCAGCACTTTTCGTCGTGCCGATGATTTGGCTCTGGCCATGGATGCTCGCTGTTATACTGGCGGACAGGGGCGTAGCCGCTGGCGGCAAAACAGATGGCGGCTATCGGATACAGTTGTCATTATTATTTTTCTTGCCATGACGACATTGATCATTTATTGGCGTATCAGGGGGTTATATGCGTAATATCAAATTAACCATCCAATATGACGGGACCGGCTATATAGGTTGGCAGAATCAGCCGCAATTTCATGGCCGCAGCGTTCAGCAGACTTTGGAATCAGCCCTAAAGAAAGTTCTGCTGCATCCCGTAACAATATATGGCGCGGGGAGAACGGATGCCGGTGTCAGTGCCTTGGGCCAGGTTGCCAATTTTCATACGGAAAATATCATACCTATAGAAAAATTAATATTGGCCCTCAACCATGTTCTGCCGAACGATATACGCATTTGCGAAGCCAAAGAGGTGGATCAGGATTTTCATGCCCGCTATGATGCTGGCGGCAAAACCTATATTTATACCATTGATCAATCCTCAGATTGTAATGTTTTTCTTGGCCATTGGGCTTGGCAAATACCGCAGCGATTGGATATCGGGGCTATGCAAGAGGCTGCCTTATATATGATAGGACAGCATGATTTCAGCCAATTTTGTGCGGCTGGGGGTTCCGCCAAAAGCCATATCAGGCGTATTGATAGCCTGATAATAGGGCAAACTGAGCATATAAACCAGCTGCCTTGGAGCGCCCTGCCGCAGCCTTTGCTGATTGAAATTTCCGGCAATGGCTTTTTATATAAGATGGTGCGCTTTATCACAGCGCGTTTAGTTGCCGTTGGTTTAGGCAAATATCAGCCGGTTGACATGCAAAAGTTTTTGCAAAATCAAATGTCCATAGCCATAAAGCCGGCGCCGGCACAAGGTTTGATCTTATGGCAGGTAAAATATTAAATAGCTGTGAGAAAATATCAGATATTTTCTTGACATAGGCACAATGCCTGTATATAATATATAGGTAGCGCCTTTTGACTTCTGCCCCGTTGGCGAAAGGCTGAATTTTCTTTTTGTGATTTTAAGGAGGGAAACAACTTGGGTACTTATATGGCAAAGCCTGCTGATATCCAAAGAGCTTGGTATATATTGGACGCCGCCGGCAAACCGCTGGGTCGCATCGCGACTGAGGCCGCTCGTTTGCTGCGTGGCAAGCATAAACCTATTTTCACCCCCCATATCGATACCGGCGATTTTGTTATTATAATCAATGCCGACAAAGCCATTTTGACCGGCAACAAACTCATGCAAAAGAAATACTATCGTCATTCCGGTTATCCGGGCGGTTTAAAAGAGATGACTTATAAAGATTTGATGGCAAAAAGACCAGTATTGGCTGTTGAAAAAGCTGTCAAAGGCATGATGCCCCATAATCGTTTGGGCAGGGCCGCTGCCGGCAAACTGAAAGTTTATGCCGGTGTCACTCATCCGCATGAAGCGCAAAAACCGCAGTTATGGCAGTTTTAGTCGAAGGGAGGATAATCAGAAATGGCTGATCAATTGAAATATTATGCTACCGGTCGCCGCAAAAACGCTATCGCTAAAGTTTGGCTGATAGCCGGCAAAGGTGATATTACTATCAATAAAAGAGGTTTGGGTGAATATTTCGGCAAAAAAACTTTGGAAATGATCGTCAAACAGCCTTTGGAACTGACTTCTGCTTTGGGCAAATATGATGTTATCGCCAGCGTTAAAGGTGGCGGCACTACCGGCCAGGCCGGCGCTGTGCGTCATGGTATTGCCAGAGCACTTTGTTTAGCTGATGATGGTTTACGACCATCACTTAAATCCGCCGGCTTCATCACTCGTGATCCCAGAATGAAAGAAAGACGCAAATACGGTTTGAAAAAAGCCCGCAAAGCAAGCCAATTCTCCAAACGTTAAACTGTTATCTCGCAAGCTGTTATGTATAGTTCATAACAGCTTGTTATTTTATATAAAAATGATTTTATACGGCAAAGGGCAGGATAAATATTAATGAGGTAGAAAAAGGTATAAGAGTATATTTGTTAAAATATGGACATTTTAAAACATACGATAAATAAAAAATAAGCTGTCGCCAATGGACAGCTCTTATATATGGAGGATGATTATGAGCAAAGAAAACGAGCTTACTCATATAGATGAAAATGGCCGTCCCAGGATGGTCGATGTTTCAACCAAAGCGGAAACCGATCGCATAGCAATTGCCCGTGGCTGGGTTAAGATGGAAGCGGAAACTTTGTTACGCATTAAACAAAAGGATCTAAAAAAAGGCGATGTCCTGGGGGTGGCGCAAGTTGCCGGCATCATGGCTGCCAAAAGAACCTCCGATTTTATTCCCATGTGCCATCCTTTGATGCTGACAGGTATTGAAATGGATTTTAGCTTTAATGATGAAGAATGTAAAGTGGAGATACAAGCGACAGTCAAAAACAATGGCAAGACCGGTGTCGAGATAGAGGCGCTGACTGCAGTGGCCGTAGCTGGACTTACTATTTATGATATGTGCAAGGCCATTGACCGCGGTATGATTATCGGCGATGTGCGTCTTATTTCTAAAAGCGGTGGTAAAAGCGGCACTTTCATCAGAGAAGGGGAAAAAGAATGGATAAAATAAAGGCCAAAGATCTAAAAAAAGGCCCTGCCATAGGCGAAATTGTTGCTGTTTGTGCCAGCCCGGTTAAAGGTGTACGCAAAAAAGATATAGCTACTGGCATGTTGCTGCAGGACTGGGGTTTAGAAGGTGATGCCCATGGCGGTAAATGGCATCGGCAGGTCAGCCTTTTGGCAAAGGAAAGTATCGATAAGATGATAGCCAAGGGCCTGGATGTGGGGGCCGGCGATTTCGCAGAAAATATTACCACCAAGGGATTGGAATTATATACTTTGCCTATTGGTACCAGGATGTGGTTGGGCGATGAATGTCTGACACAGATCACTCAGATCGGTAAGGAATGCCATCATCATTGTGCCATTTATAAGCAGGCTGGCGATTGTGTGATGCCCAGAGAGGGCATATTTGTGCGGGTAATCAGCGGCGGAGCCATTGCCAATGGCCAGCCGATTTATGGCGCCGATGATGTGATTACTTTTGCTATAATCATAGCCAGCGATAAAGGTGCGGCCGGGCAGAGGGAAGATAGGGGCGGCCCGGCTATCAGGGAGATGTTGGTGGGCAAGAATGCTTTGGAGATAGATTATCGCATCATCGCTGATAATCGGCAAGAATTAGCCGAGGCCATGCGCGACTTAGCGGATAATTATACAGTTGATGTTATTTTTATAAGCGGCGGCACCGGCTTTTCTCCGCGGGATAATACCCCGGAAGCGACTCTGGATGTCATCGATAAAGAGGTGCCCGGTATTGCCGAGGCTATGCGGGCTAAAAGTATGGAGATCACACCTAAGGCTATGCTTTCGCGAGCTGTGGCTGGTATTAGGGGTCGAACTTTGATTATAAATCTTCCGGGAAGCCCCAAAGCGGTCAAAGAATGCTTGGAGGTTATCCTTCCGGCTTTACCTCATGGCATAAGCATTTTGCGTGGCATTGGCGGGGAATGTGCGGAGCCTGTGAAATAAAACGGGATTTTTAGTATAAACAACTTGCCTTCCGCATATTTTATGTCGGAGGTGAGCCCATTGCGCGATAAATATTTGTCCGGGTGGCGCCTAAAATGGCTGCCTGTGGCAATCATCATAATATTAGCGGCAAGCGTGTTGTTATGGTGGCGCTTTGCCGGTGTGGAGGTCTATTCTCAACCGGTTATATCCTGGGCTTTGGCCGGCAAGACTATTTTTGTTGATCCTGGCCATGGGGCCTCTGATCCCGGCGTTGCAACTTCTGACGGCTTATTGGAAAAAGATGTAAATCTGGATATAGCGAAGGCCCTGGCCGAGATTTTGCGGCAAGCGGGAGCCTCGGTTGTGCTTTCGCGGGAAAATGATACTTTGATTGATGATACAAAAAAAGCCGACCTTGATCGGCGGCTGCAACTGATGACGGATACAGATTCAGTTGTCTGTATAAGTATACATGCTAATTCCTTTCCCAGAGAGCCGAGTATCTATGGGGCACAGGTTTTCTTTAACAAAGATGATGAACGGGGACAAATATTAGCCACCGATATTCAGGAAGAAGTCTCCGAGGTAAGTAACAGCAACAGAAAAGCCCTGGCCCATTCTACAGCCTATATATTACAGCATAATGCTATTCCCTTGGCTTTGGTGGAAGTCGGTTTCTTTTCTAATGAAGCGGAAAAAGCCCTTTTACAAGATGAAGAATATCAATGGCAATTGGCTTGGGCTATTTATAGTGGTATTGTGGATTATTTTGTTACTGTAGATAGTGAAGGATAATTTGTAAGGGGATATTAGGATGAATAAAGAAAGAATTTATACTTATTGGGGACCTGTTGATTGTACTTGGGATCAACGAGGCATTCTTTCTTTAAGCACGCCTGACCACCACTTGCCGGCACCCAGGCAGGAATTATCCGAATTTGGATATAAGCTGGAGAAAGAACTGGCAGCCTATCTTTCCGGCTCTATAACCCATCTGACGCTGCCTTTTGTGATCCCTGACAAGCCGGAATTTTTTAGCAAAGTTTGGCATGCTGTGACCGCTATTCCGTATGGTGAAGTCTGGACCTATAGTTGTATAGCTAAAACAATCGGCAGACCGCATGCGCAAAGAGCGGTTGGCCTAGCTTTAGCCCATAATCCCATTGCTATCTACATACCTTGCCATCGCGTGGTCAGCAAGAAAGGGGATTTAGGCCATTATCACGATGAGGTAAGCCAGGAAATGCTGGAATTAAAAAGAAAACTTTTGATAATGGAAGGCGGCATCAGAAGCTCCTTTAAAGATTAGAGCTGATTATACCAATTTTTATAATAAGGACAATCCCTGCAAATTTTCGGCCCTTCTATAAGGGCTTTTTCATTGACGCAGCAGCCGCCGGCAAAAGTATAAGGGCAATCACAAACCATTTGATATTCCATGACGATCTCCTTATTTCAATCAATATAAAAATATTTTGCCAGAAAAAATTTTCTCTATACTGGAAATAAATATTTATTTTTGCGAAAACTATTGAATTATTATTCAATATATTGTATAATATTTCTATTATTCTTTATATGAGGTGCAAATCATGAGCAAAGACAAAATTAAAGTATCAATTGTTGGGGTGACGGGTTATGCCGGCGGCGAACTGCTGCGTCTTTTGTTGGCGCATCAGGCTGTCAAGATCAGGCATATCACCGCCGCTAAAAGTTTTATAGGCCAAGAGGTGACAGCTTCCTATCCCTATTTACAGGGGCTGTGTTCTTTGAAGATTGAGAAGACAGATATTGACATTGTGGTGGAGGACAGTGATTTAATTTTTCTGGCCATGCCGGCCGGCCAAGGTATTGAGCCGGCAGCCAAGGCTGTGGCTAAGGGCAAAAAGATTATCGATATCAGCACGGATTTTCGTTTTGCAGATACGGCTGTCTATGAACAATGGTATGGAGTGCAGCATGATCATCCGGAGCTTGCCGCTTCCGCCGTTTATGGTCTGCCCGAACTATATCGTCATCAGGTAGCTAAGGCTGAGATAGTCGCAAATCCCGGCTGTTTTCCGACGGCTTCTCTTTTAGCGCTTTATCCGCTTTTTAAAGCGGGCTTGGCTAAAGATAATTCTGTTATCATTGATGCCAAATCCGGTGTTTCCGGGGCTGGACGTACTCCCACGGCCAATAATATTTATGCACAGGTCAATGAAAATATAAAACCGTATAATGTGGCTATCCACCGCCATACGCCGGAAATTGAGCAAATATTGACCCGTATATCCGGACAGGAGCAACTGATAAACTTTACGCCTCATCTCACGCCTATGACCAGGAGTATTCTTTCCACGGTCTATGCCGATCTGAAAGTGCCCTCTTCGGCGGCAAAGCTGATAGATCTTTATCGTCAGACTTATGCCGATGAATATTTTGTCAAAGTTCATGACGAGGGGGTTTGGCCGCAAAGTAAATGGACCTGGGGCAGCAATTTCTGTCATATCGGCGTCACTTATGATCCGCGTACGCAAAGGGCGGTGGCCTGTGCGGCTATTGATAATTTGGTCAAAGGCGCGGCCGGACAGGCTGTGCAAAATATGAATATATTATTTGGTCTGCCGGAAAATCAAGGGCTGGAACTTGTGCCCGTTTTCCCCTGATCGCAGAGAGGTGCTTTGATTGAATAAAACAAATATTGAAGAAATAAGTGGTGGGATCACGGCTGTGCAGGGATTTAAGGCTTCAGGTATTCATATCGGTGTCAAAAGCCATGACCCTAATAAAAAAGATGTGGGCATCATCACTACGGAGGTAGCCGATGGCTATAGCTGCAAAGCCGCCGGTTGCTATACGCAGAACAAATATGCTGCTGCTCCTGTTGTTTGGTGCAAGAAAATCACAGAAAAAGGTCAGGCCCAGGCCATCATCGTAAATAGCGGTAATGCCAATGCCTGTACCGGCCACAAGGGCCTGGAGGATGCCAAAAAAATGGCCGAGCTCACGGCTGATGCTCTGCAGCTAAAGACGGAGCAAGTGTTGGTCTGCTCCACCGGAGTAATTGGTGTGACTTTGCCCATGGATAAAATGGCGGCAGGTATCAAGCTGGCGGCCGAAAAGCTCAGTCCTACCGGCGGCCATGCGGCCGCGGAGGCTATCATGACCACCGATACTTTTGCTAAGGAAATCGCCATCAAAGTGCAGATGGGTGATTATAGCATACAGATCGGCGGTATGGCTAAAGGTTCCGGCATGATACATCCTAATATGGCTACTATGCTGGGATTTATCTCGACAGATATCAATATTTCATCCGAAGCTTTACAAGAAGCCCTTTCTTTGGCTGTGACCAAATCTTTTAATATGGTGACGGTTGACGGGGATACCAGCACTAATGATACAGTTCTAGTTCTGGCGAATGGGCTTGCCGGCAATCCGCAATTGCAAACTGATAGTGGTTTATTCCCGGGTTTTTGCCAGGCTTTACAGTATGTATGTCTTTATTTGGCCAAAATGCTGGCTAAAGATGGGGAAGGCGCCACCAAGTTGTTGCAGGTCACGGTCAAAAATGCCTGTTCATGGCAGGAGGCAGCCAAAGCAGCCAAAGCTGTGGTATCTTCTAGTTTGGTCAAAGCAGCCTTCTTCGGCGAAGATGCCAACTGGGGACGTATTATCTGCGCCTTAGGTTATTCCGGTGCCCAATTCGACCCGGATTTGGTAGATATCGTGCTTAAAAGTGCGGCTGGGCAAGAACCGGTGATGGCCAAGGGTTGTGGATTAGATTTTAGTGAAGAAAAGGCAGCCGCCGTTTTGGCGGAAGATGAGATAGAGATCTTGATCGATCTGCATGACGGCACGGCAGAGGCCACGGCTTGGGGTTGCGATCTTAGTTATAAATATGTGGAAATAAATGGGTGCTATCGCACCTGATATTATTATGGAGGAAATAATGACTTATTTAAAAGCAATGGAAAAGGCAGCCGTACTCTCTGATGCCCTGCCTTATATTCAGTCATTTCATGGCAAAATCGTAGTTATAAAATATGGCGGCAATGCCATGATCAATGAGGAAATCAATCGTTCGATCATCAATGATGTAATGTTGATGCATCTTGTGGGCATAAAACCGATCATTGTGCATGGCGGTGGACCGGAAATCAGTGCTATGTTAAAGAAACTTGAGATACCGACACGTTTTGTCAATGGCCAACGTTATACAGATGAAAACGCTATGGATGTCGTGCAAATGGTATTGATCGGCCGCATCAACACCAATTTAGTCAGCCGTATCAATAAAAATGGAGGTAATGCCTTGGGTATCAATGGGGTGGACGGCAATCTTTTACGCTGCTCCCAGCAGAATCCCGATTTGGGCTTTGTGGGTAAAGTGGAAAGCGTCAATGCCGATTTTATGCAATCAGTTTTGGATAATAAATTGCTGCCTGTTGTTTCGCCTATCGGCATGGATGCGGAGGGCCAAATATATAATATCAATGCCGATTATGCGGCCGGCAAAATTGCTGAAGCTATGCAGGCGGAAAAAATGCTACTTTTGACAGACGTGGAGGGTATTTATGCTAATCCGGCAGAAAAAAAAGGTATCATTTCCGAACTGCATTGTGACGAAGTTCTGCGCTTATTGAAAAAGGCATCATCGCCGGCGGCATGATACCTAAAGTGCAATGCTGCGTCAGTGCCTTAAACAATGGCGTTAAAAGCACCCATATATTGGATGGCCGCAAGCCGCATAGTATACTCCTAGAGATTTTTACCAAAGAGGGTATTGGGACTATGGTTACTAAATAGTATGTATTTAAGGGGGAATAACAGTGTCTAATCAGGAGCTGAAACAAAGAGGAGAAAAATATCTCATGAATACTTATGGCCGCTTGCCCATAACTATGGTCAAAGGCAAAGGCTGTAAAATATATGATGCCGATGGCAAAGAATACTTGGATTTTGTTGCTGGTATAGCCGTAAATGCGCTGGGGCATTGTCATCCGGCGATTGTGGAAGCTATCCAAAAGCAGGCGGCAAGGCTGCTGCATTGCTCTAATCTCTATTGGATTGAGAATCAGATAGAACTGGCCCAGCTCCTGGTGGAAAATTCCTGCTTTGACAAAGCCTTTTTCTGTAACAGCGGCGCAGAGGCCAACGAAGGGGCAATCAAATTAGCCAGAAAATATGCCGAAAGCAAAGGCCGCAACGACAGTTATGAGATCATAACTATGGAAAACTCATTTCATGGCCGCACTCTGGCCACTTTGACAGCAACAGGTCAGGAAAAAGTTCGCAAGGGGTTTGGTGTTTTGCCGCAAGGCTTCAAATACGTGCCACTTAATGATATTGAAGCCATGAGAGCGGCAGTCAGCTCCAAAACCTGCGCCATCATGCTGGAACCAGTCCAAGGGGAAGGCGGAGTTATCCCTGCCGAGGCGCAATACCTGCGTGATTTACGTCAATTATGTGATAAGCTAGGTATATTGCTTATTTTTGACGAAGTACAGGTGGGCCTGGGCCGTACCGGCAAGCTCTTTGCTTATCAGCACAGCGGCGTGGAGCCGGATGCGCTGACTCTGGCTAAAGCCTTAGGCGGCGGTGTGCCTATTGGTGCCCTTTTAGCCAAAGAGGAGGCTTCCGTTTTTGTGCCAGGGGAGCATGCCACCACTTTTGGTGGTAATCCGCTGGTCACGGCAGCAGGTATCGCCTTTATCAATACCATGCTGTCCCAGGATATTTGTGCGCAGGCTGTCAAGACCAGCAATTATATGAGGGAAAAACTGCTGGCCTTAAAACCACAATTCCCCTGCATCAAAGAGGTGCGCGGTTTAGGCTGGCTTTTAGGACTGGCTTTAGATAAGCCTGGAGCCAAAGCTGTGGCAGGCTGTTTGGAAAAAGGCCTTTTGATCAATTGTACGGCCGATACCGTGCTGCGTTTTGTTCCTCCGTTAGTTGTTTCTTACGATGAAGTAGACAAAGCGATAGCCATTTTGCAAGAAGTTTTTACGGAAAAGGACTATTAAAATTAGAAATTATATGTTATTATTATTTTTTAAGATATAAAAAATAATAATACACCGCTATGAGGAGGATTTGGCAATGGATTTGAAAAAATGTTATCGCGGCAAGGATTTTTTATCCCTGCATGATTACAATACGGCCGATCTGGCCTATATGCTGGATGTGGCGGATTTTCTAAAAAAAGAAAAAAAAGATGGCAAAAGCATTGATTTTTTATCCGGCAAAACTTTAGGTATGATATTCCAGAAGAATTCTACCCGTACCAGAGTATCATTTGAAACTGGCATGTATTATTTGGGAGGTCAGGCGCTTTTCCTTTCCTCCAATGATTTGCAGATTGGGCGCGGGGAGCCGCTTAAAGATACGGCGCGCACTCTTTCCCGCTATCTTGATGGTATTATGATACGCACTTTTGGTCATCAAGGTCTTTTAGATTTGGCTCAATATGCCTCTATCCCGGTTATTAATGGGCTGACGGATCTTTTACATCCATGCCAAGTTATGGCCGATATGCAGACGATTCGTGAGCATAAGGGCGTACTCAAGGGGCTGAAGCTGGTCTATTTTGGTGATGGTAATAATATGGCCAATTCTTTGATGTATGGCGGCGCCAAATTCGGTATTGATACGGTAATAGCTTGTCCTAAAGGTTTCGAACCGGATCAGGTGGTTTTTGCCAATGCCTTGGCTGATGCCAAAGAAAGCGGCGCCAAGATCGAAGTTATTTATGATCCGCTAGCGGCTGCCAAAGATGCCGATGTTTTATATACCGATGTATGGGCTAGTATGGGTCAGGAAGATGAGGCTGATGAAAAGATAAAATCCTTCGCCGGCTTCCAACTCAATGCGGATTTGGTTGCTAAAGCCAAAAAAGACGCCATCATACTGCACTGTCTGCCCGCTAAAAGGGGCTTAGAGATCACGGATGAGGTCATAGAATCCCCGCAATCGGTAGTTTTTGATGAAGCGGAGAATCGTCTGTGGGCACAAATGGCTATTATGGCTCTTTTGCTGACCGATTAAGATGCGGTTATAAATAATTAATACGGCAATAAAGGAGATATTAATAAAGGAGATATTATCATGGTAAAAAAAGTTGCATTAGCCTATTCCGGTGGCTTGGATACATCAATTATCATCCCTTGGCTGAAAGAAAATTATAATTGTGAAGTGATTGCTGTCTGCGGTGATGTCGGACAAGGAGACGAAGTCAAACCGCTTACAGAAAAAGCTATCGCCAGCGGCGCCAGCAAAATATTTATCGGCGATCTGACTGAGGAATTTATCACCGATTTTGTTTTCCCTACGCTGAAAGCCGGCGCTATTTATGAGGGAAAATATCTTTTGGGAACTTCTTTTGCTCGTCCGATCATAGCCCGTTATCTGGTTGATATCGCCAAACAGGAAGGCTGCGACGCTATTTGTCATGGCTGCACAGGCAAAGGTAATGACCAGGTGCGTTTCGAGCTGACCATCAAGGCTTTGGCACCGGAAATGGAAATTATCGCCCCCTGGCGTTTATGGGATATTAAAAGCCGTGACCAAGCTATCGATTATGCGCAGGCTCATGGCATCCCAGTACCAGTGACCAAAAAATATCCTTACAGCATGGACCGTAATATCTGGCATCTCAGTCATGAAGGCGCGGACCTGGAAGATCCTTGGAATGAACCAAAGGATAATCTGTTTTTGATCTGCAAAACCCCGGAAGAGGCACCGGATAAACCTTCCTATGTGGAAATTGATTTTCAAAAGGGCAATCCTGTGGCTTTGAACGGACAGTCCATGGGCCCTGTGGAGCTGCTGACCCAGCTCAACAATATAGCGGCGGAAAATGGTGTCGGCATTGCCGATATGGTAGAAAACCGCTTGGTCGGCATGAAATCCCGCGGTGTTTATGAAACACCGGGCGGCACCGTGCTTTATGCCGCTCATGACAGTCTGGAAAGTCTCTGTCTGGACAGGATTACTTCCCATTATAAAGCGCAGATCGCCTTGCGTTATGCGGAACTGGTATATGATGGGGTTTGGTTCTCCCCTCTGAGAGAGGCTTTGGACGCTTTTGTGGAAAAAACACAAGAAACCGTCACTGGCACCGTGCGTGTTAAATTATATAAAGGCAACGGCACCGTGGTTGGCATCAAGAGCCCATATTCGCTTTATGATGAGGCCTTTGCCACTTTTGGCGAAGACGAAGTCTATGACCAAAAGGATTCGGCCGGTTTCATTAATCTTTTTGGACTGCCGCTGAAAGTTCGTGCTATGCTTAAGAAAAATTGGCCGCAAGAATAAGTTAGAGAAAAAGACTGTGATTATCACAGTCTTTTTTATTGCTCTGGCGACCGGCTTGTATTATAATATTTTTGATTGGATATACTGGAGGATTATATGGAGGATAATTGGCAATTATGGCAAAGCCAGCTGCAATCCTGTCTGGGCTGTGATTTATGTCGTACCAGGACTAATATAGTTTGCGGCTGCGGCAACAGGAATGCGGAAATCATGCTTTTAGGCGAAGCCCCAGGTCGGCAGGAAGACGCGACTGGTCAGCCTTTTTGTGGAGCTGCTGGAGCAAAATTAGAAGCCTTTTTACAGCAATTACAACTTGATAAAAATGATATATATATCGGTAATGTTGTCAAATGCCGTCCTGTAAGGCCGGCTGCCGGTGGCCGCGGTTATGCCAATCGTCGTCCCAGCAAGCAGGAAATACTTGCCTGCGGATCATGGCTTAAGAGGGAAATCGCCCTCTTGCGCCCACGCTTGGTTATAACATTAGGGGCCGTGCCTCTGTCCTTATTTTTAGGAAAAAACCCTGTTATGGCTGATTGGCATGGTTGTCCTTTCCAGGTGGATGGTGCTGATATGATGGTCTTTCCGCTCTACCATCCGGCGGCAGTGATCTATGATCGCAAGAAAGAGAGCGATTATATAGCAGATTTGCAAGATTTAAGGCAATTCCTACAAAAAAATCATTTGGGGGAATAAAATATGAAAAAAGCTGTTTATGCAGGCACTTTTGATCCGATTACAGTAGGACATCTGGATATTGTGGAGAGAGCTTCCAAAATTTTTGATGAAATAGTGGTGGCGGTGGCTGTTGATAATTATAAAAAAAATCTCTTTTCTTTAGAAGAAAGAGTCTCTTTGGTTCGGGATAGTGTCAAACATCTTTCTAATGTTTCCGTAGATTCTTTCAGTGGTCTTTTGGTTGATTATTGTATTAAAGTAGGCTCTTCTACGATTTTGCGTGGTCTGAGGGCCGTGGCCGATTTCGAGGCCGATTTCCAGATGGTAATGATGAACCGTAATCTATCAGATAAGATAGATACGGTCTTTTTGATGTCCGATCAGCAATATCTTTTTGTCAGCTCCAGTATTGTCAAAGAGGCGGCTGTGGTTGGTGGTAATATATCGGGCTTAGTCCCACCTTTGGTGGAAAAATGTCTTTTAGCCAAATTGGCTGCCAAGGAAAGTAAAGAATTGCGTTATTAAAACCTGTGAAATTTGTGCTAAGTGGCTGTCAGTACAAAAGGGGTGATAGTAATGTGGGCAGTTGTTTATATCGCCAGCGGAAAGAAACAAATAGGGACTATCATCGATTTATTGCAGAAAGAGGGAATTTTATATCGATTGCACTATCTGGGCCTGCCGGCGGAAGAAACCGTCAATGCGGAGATTCTTGTGTCTAAATCCGAGGTAGAGGAAGCCATTGACCTTATTCATAGATATGCCTTTTAACTAAAAAGAGTTTTTTCGGAAACTCTTTTTAGTTTTTATCCATCTAATATATAATGGGTTTTTATTTATTTTTATATAGAGCAGAGAATCAACATGAGTATAAAGAAATCCACAAATACCCTTTTGAGTTTTAAATGTATTTTGAACAGCTTAAGCAACGGAACAAAAAAGGAGATATTTATGAAAAAGATTTGCTTCCCCATATTGATAGCTATGTTTTTGATTTTTGTTTGCAGTTTTACAGCAAGTGCGGAAACCACCTATTATACCAAATCGGCTCCTGTGACATACACCTTGATAGAACGTACTACTTTAGTCAATAATGGCACTGTTGCGGCCAAAGATATCACCTTGTCTTTACCGTTGATGGATAGCTCCATGCCAGTTTATCAGGAATTGGTAAGCGAACAATTTACGCCTTATCCCAATCGCATTGTCAGTGGCAATTATGGTGATAATGGTTCCAGAGATGCCATTTACCATATCGATTATTTGGCTGCCGGTAAAACAATAGTCTTGGAGCAGCGTTATACTATCACTTGCTACAGCCTCGATTATACCTATAAGGCCGCGGATGTTCCAGCGCAGTATTCTAAAAAACCTTTATATATTTATACAGAGCCGTCTTTATTTGTGGAATCCAATGAACAGGAAATTATTAATTTTGCGCAAAAAGTATTAGAGCAAGGGATAACCCCTTATCTGATTTCCAAAAATCTCTTTTCGCAAGTTAATCTTTATATGACCTATAAAGATGGCGCCAATGCCAACAAAGGCGCTTTGAATGCTGTTCGTACAGCAGAAGGCATCTGTGAGGATTATACGGACCTTTATGTGGCCTCCTTACGTTCCTTGGGCATTTCCGCCCGACAGATGACAGGCTATTTATATATAGCAAATGATCCCAATCAACAGCAATATGTTGATGCTTATGGCAATGTGGATCTTTCGTATATCGGCCACTCCTGGGCGGAATTTTATCTGCCTACGGTGGAATGGGTCTTTGCTGATCCTACTTTTACTTATACAGTCAATATTGGGGGCAAAAATCAGAAATTTGTTGATTGGGATTTCTTTTCCAAGATCCCGGATGCGCGCAGATATATATTTTTGCGTGAAGGTTCCGCCTCTGAACCCCGCAGCTATTTCAATTCCACGGGTGGTTCTTTATCAGCTGATTATGCTGCCACTTTAGTTGCCGGCAATCAATCTTTGCCTTTTACTGATTTGGTGGGCCATTGGTCAGAATCTGCGGTGATGTATCTTTATAATCAACCGGAATCGCTGGTCAAGGGTGTAGGCGATAACAAATATGGGGTTAACATACCCATAACGAGGGCCCAATTGGCTGTGTTTTTGCAGAGAGTGAAGAAGGCTCCGAAAGCGGATCTAACTTTCCCCGATGTCAGCTCCAATCACTGGGCGGCACAGGCTATTGCTGCGGCCAAGGAGCGGGGCTGGCTGGTCGGTTATGCTGACGGCACTTTTCGTCCCGACCAGCAACTTACGAGGGCGGAAATGGCTACAGTGCTGGTAAGATCATTCAACATCAAATCCGGCGATGCGGCAGTCAACTTTAAGGATTTGGGCCGGCCGGGATATGTTTGGGCCGATGCCAGCATTATGATCTTGGCTTCCAATGGTTTGGCAGGTGGTGATGGCAATGGTAATTTTATGCCGCAAAAGAATGTTACCAGAGCTGAATTTGCCGTATTTTTAAGTAATATCTTACAAAGCTTGAAATAAAAGAAAGACCTTCCTTAAAGGGAGGTCTTTCTTATTATCATTTTGAGCTTTAATATTTATTTTTCATTGCCGTCAACAAACTCTTTCTCACTTATGACCTGGGCAAAATTTTCCTGAAAAACATCATCCAGCTCTTCGGGAGGGATATTTTCCGTATATTGATTTTTCTTCTTTTTCGCCATTTTTAACACTCCTTTTCTATGGTTTTATGTTTATTTTAAACAGACATGATTTGAAATATAAGAGGCATATTTTTACATGTTTATGACATAAAATATAAAGGAAAAAAGCATTTATATGCGAATATTATAAATATGTAAAAAGATTATTAAGAAGGGGAACAGTATGCAAATAGAGCTCAGTCATCGTTTAGATAAAGTTGCAGGTATGGTCATTCCGGGCAAAGTTGCTGCCGATATCGGGGCCGATCATGCTTATTTATCTGTATATTTGGTGATCAACAAAATCTGTCCCCGTGTTATTGCTACAGACCGTGTCAGGGGACCTTTGCTTTCAGCTATGCAGTTGGTGGAATTGCTTTCTCTTGACAAATATATTGATATCCGTTTGGGCGAAGGACTGGAAGTTTTAGAACCGGGAGAAGCCGCCACTATTTGTATCGCAGGTATGGGTGGTTCTACTATCCGTTCTATTTTGCATGCTTCTGCCGATGTGGTGGCGCAAACGCAAAGGCTGGTTTTACAGCCTCAGCGTAATATTTCCGATCTGCGCTATTATCTGGCCGAAAATGGCTGGCAGATTATTTCCGAAGAAATTGTCATGGACAGCGGCTTCTATTATCAGATCATGGCCGCCGAAAAAGGGCAGATGACGCTGACGGAAGAAGAGGCGGAATTCGGGCCTTTGTTGCTTGCACAAAAACACCCACTTTTGTCTTCCTATCTCAAGCTGCGCATTGCCGATCACAACACCTTGATAGAACGATTGCGCTCTTTAGAAGGGGCAGATATACAAGCCAGGATAGAGGAATTATCGCAAAGAGTGATGGTTATGGAAAAAATATTGGCAGATTATAATTAAAAAAGGAGCCTCTTGCAGGCTCTTTTTTTTATCAATAAACTATAAACATTGCACAAACTCTATATTGGTGATATAATACTAAATTGACGAGATTTATCCGAGTAAGACGAATGAACGCAGGCAGAGCACCGAAAGGTCCTGTCTGAGGAAAGTCCGGGCTCCATAGAGCAGGGTGCTGGCTAACGGCCAGTGAGGGTGACCTTAAGGATAGTGCCACAGAAATGCAGACCGCCTCCGCTAGCGGGGGTAAGGATGGAACGGTGCGGTAAGAGCGCACCAGCGATCAGGTGACTGATCGGCTAGGTAAACCCCACTTGGAGCAAGACCGAAAAGGAAAATATCAGGGCTGCTCGTCCTTTTTTCCGGGTTAGGTTGCTAAAGGCCTCTGGCAACAGATGTCTTAGATAGATGTTCATTGATGACAGAACTCGGCTTACAGACTTGCTCGGATAAATATCGACGTTTATCTTAATGATATGCTTAAGGAGGAAATATGATGCAGGAGCTGCAGAAATTGCATGAAAAAATGAGAGAATATATCAAGATGAAAGAGGATTTACCTTTCCCTGAATTCTCCCAATATTATCAGGATGTTATGGCTTGTCTGCAAAAAGATTATCAGGATTTTAATACCGATGATTTGATCAATGCCAAAGGCATTTGCTCTATCATCTATGCCAATGCTCAGGCCAGAGCATTAAATAAAGATGCTAATCGCAAAAAATTCCTCAAAATAGCGGAAAAAAGTAATTTTTGGCAAAATGCCATCAAAACCAGGTTGTTGAAAGAGGGCTTATCCGAGCAGGAGATTATCAGCCGTGAAGAAGCTCTGTGGCCCGATGATGAACCGGTTGAGGAAAATAGAGAAGACAATATGCAGGAAAAAACTCAAGAGTAGAGCATAAAGGGGGTTTTGGCTTTGCGACTGCGCAGACAGCCACAGGCCAAAGATTTTATCAAAAAAAGTGAGCTGTTGCTGGCAAATCCGCAATCCTTGCGCGGCCATTGGCGTTCCGTTTTCGCCTCCGGTCCGCTTGATTTAGAGATAGGGATGGGCAAAGGGATTTTTATCAGCAATTGTGCTCTCTATTATCCGGAGCGTAATTTTGTAGGATTGGAACTGCGGGAAGAGATGCTGATGGCGGCTATCCGCCGTTTTGAGGGGCAAAAACCGGCAAATTTGCGATTTTTATGGCTCAATGCTCTTTTGCTGCCGGAAATTTTCGCCGAGGGAGAAATAGATACTATATACCTCAATTTTTCCGATCCTTGGCCCAAGAAAAGGCATGCTAAGAGGCGACTGACTCATCAGTCATTTTTACATATTTACGCTCAAATTTTGCGACCGCAGGGTCAGCTTTTTTTCAAGACCGATAATCGGGATTTTTATTTTTGGTCGCTGGATAGTTTTAAAGAAAATAATTGGCTTATACTGGAACAAAGCGAAAATCTGCCACCGGCGGCATCAGGTCTGATGACGGAATACGAGCAAAAGTTTCGCTTATTGGGTCAACCAATATATTATTGCCATTTACAAAAACCTGATCGATAAATTAAATACCGTATGAGGAGGGATATTATGAAATATATCAGTACCAGGAGCAAAAGCCAACCGATCAGCGCCGCGGAGGCGATTTGTTTGGGCATTGCCCCGGACGGCGGTTTATTCGTGCCGCAATCATTTCCCCAATATATGCCCGATAAGATCGCGGATATGACTTATCGCCAGCTGGCGGAACAGATTTGCGCACTTTATTTGGAGGATTACAGTGCGCAAGAGATCGCGGAAATGGTGGATGCCGCCTATTACAGCGGTAATTTTGACGCGTCTATTGCGCCTACGGTAACTGTTGGTGATAAAGAAGTACTGGAATTATGGCATGGGCCGACTGCCGCTTTCAAGGATATGGCTTTGCAGATTATGCCGCGTTTTTTGGCCGCGGCCGTGAAAAAGATCGGCGCAGATAAAGAAATCGTAATTCTGGTGGCAACCTCTGGTGATACGGGCAAAGCAGCTTTGGAAGGGTTTAAGGATGTGCCGGGAGTAAAGATAATTGTCTTTTATCCAGCCGGCGGCGTCAGTCGCATCCAGGAGCTGCAAATGATAACGACCACGGGTAATAATACTTATGTGGTGGGTGTAGAAGGCAACTTTGATCATTGCCAGACAGCGGTCAAAGAAATTTTTGCCGATCATGATTTTGCGGCCAAAATGGACGCAGCCGCCAAACAATTTTCTTCTGCCAACTCTATCAACTGGGGTCGTTTGCTGCCGCAGATAGTCTATTATTATTATGCCTATGCGCAGATGGCTGCCAAATGCCGTATTAAGCCGGGCGATAAGATCAATGCCGTAGTGCCCACGGGCAATTTTGGCGATATTTTGGCTGCTTACTATGCTAAAAAAATGGGCCTGCCCCTTGATAAACTAATTTGTGCTTCCAACGAGAATAAGGTTCTGACGGATGTTATCAATGAGGGCGTATATGATCGGGAGCGACCTTTTTATAAAACCGACAGCCCTTCCATGGATATTTTAGTCTCCAGCAATTTTGAGCGTTTTATTTTTGATATTCTTGATCAGGATGCGGAAAAAACGGCTCAATATTTTCGTCAGCTGAAAGAAAAAGGTAACTTCACATTGGCAGCAGAGACAGTTAATAAATGGAAAGAATTCCTGGTGGCCGATTATGCAGACCAAAAAGAGGCCTCACAGGCTATCACAGATGTTTTTGCAAAGTATGAATACTTGATCGATCCCCATACCTCGGTAGCTTATGCTGTGGCAGAAAAATATCAAAAAGCCAGTGGGGATCAAACTCCGTTACTGGTAGTTTCTACGGCCAGTGCCTATAAATTCCCGGCTGCTGTTTTGCGGGCTTTGGGTCAGGATATAGAAGGCTTATCCGAAAATGATCTACCGGCTTTGCTGGCCCAAGTTTCCCATGGCACGGTACATCCGGCCTTGTTGGATGTGGATAAGAAAGAAATACGCCATCATCGTTGTATCAAGAAAGAGAATATTGCAGCTACTGTTGCGGATATTTTGGGATTGCAATAACAAAATAAAAAAACAGCTCTTTTTTAAGAGCTGTTTTTTTATTTTGTTCTCTAATAAGATTGACGTGTTTTTTCATAGCAGTCGCGGCAGTATACCGGACGGTCTTCTGTGGGACGGAAAGGAACTTGAGTTTCCACACCACAGCCTGCGCAGGTAACAGTGAACATTTGACGTTCGCCACGTGTATTGTTGCGTTGACGTTTGCGGGTTGCGCGGCATTCTGGGCAACGAGCGGGATCGTTTTGAAAGCCTTTTTCTGCATAAAATTCCTGCTCAGAAGCAGAGAAAGTGAATTCAACGCCGCAGTCTTTACAGGTTAGAGTTCTATCCTCAAAAGTCATGATTGGTCCTCCTTCTTTGGATTTCCTAATTTTTACACCCGCAATCCAAAGCTATGGTCCAAGGAGGACTATGGGGACGCTGGTTGAATAACAATTAGGCTATAATGATTATACAGTCCTTTGTGATAAAATGCAAGAATTATTTGGCAAAATACAAATATCTTGGATCTTTATTAGGCAATCAGCCCGCCAAAAAAGTCAAGAAAAATATTTTTTATTTTTTCACAATTTATTGTAAAGATTGAGGTAATATGTTATAATAAACAGGCAATTTATTTTTTTAGGAGGTACCACATGGAAGGCAAAGTAAAATGGTTCAATGCGGAAAAAGGTTTTGGTTTTATCGAAAGAGATGGAGGGGAAGATGTTTTCGTTCATTTTTCCGCTATCCAGTCTGACGGTTTCAAAACCCTCGACGAAGGTCAATCGGTTCAGTTTGACGTCGTAGATGGTCCCCGCGGTCCGCAAGCTGCTAACGTATGCAAACTGTAAGAATTGTCTTTGTCAGTGCATGCCATGATGCCAAAGATAGATAATGTTTTATTTTTTTTTGGTACCACAAAAGAGCTCACAATTGTGAGCTCTTTTTTATAGTGTTCTTTGTCCCTAGTGTATGGTTGTATATATTTGATAATAATTATTAATATATGAATTTGATTATGGTATAATAAAAATAAAGGACAAAAGGGGGTATCACATTGGCGGAACTGAAATTATACAGCAATTATGCACCGGCCGGAGACCAGGTCAAGGCCATAGCTCAGTTGACAGAAGGCGTGAAAAAAAATCTGCGACATCAGGTGCTTTTGGGTGTTACCGGCTCCGGCAAAACCTTTACCTTGGCCAATGTTATAGAGAAGCTGCAAAAACCCACTTTGGTCATTGCTCATAATAAAACTTTAGCGGCCCAGTTATATGGGGAATTTAGGGAATTTTTTCCCGACAATGCTGTGGAATATTTTGTCAGCTATTATGATTATTATCAGCCGGAAGCCTATATTGCTTCCAGCGATACTTATATCGCTAAAGACGCGGCTATCAATGATGAGATAGAAAAACTGCGCCATTCGTCCACGGCTTCCCTGTTAGAGCGGCGTGACGTCATTATTGTGGCCAGCGTATCCGCTATTTATGGCTTAGGCGATCCCGATGATTATTTGCAATTGAGCCTTTCCTTGCGGCCTGGCATGACGGTGGAGCGGGATGATATCTTGCGCCGATTGGTAAATATGCACTACCAGCGTAATGATATAGATTTTCAGCGTGGCTCTTTTCGTGTGCGCGGGGATTGTATAGAAGTTTTCCCTGCCGGCGCCACGGATCGGGCCGTGAGGATAGAATTGTTTGGTGATGAGCTGGAGCGTCTCTCCGATATAGATACATTGACCGGCAAAGTGCTATGTCAGCGCAAATATGCTTATATTTTCCCTGCTAACCACTATGTGACGCTGGATGAAAAAATGAAGAAGGCCATCACTTCCGTGCAGGAGGAATTGGGACAGCAACTGCAATTATTGCGCGACGAGGGCAAATTGCTGGAGGCTCAAAGACTGGAGCAGCGCACCAATTTTGATTTAGAGATGATGCAGGAGCTGGGGTATTGTAGCGGCATCGAGAATTATAGCCGCCATCTGACGGGACGCCAAGCGGGAGAGCCGCCTTATACGCTGCTGGATTATTTTCCTGATGATTATCTGATCATGATCGACGAATCCCATGTAACCATACCGCAACTGCGGGCTATGTATGAAGGTGATCGCTCCCGCAAGGACAATCTGGTTCAGTATGGGTTTCGACTGCCTTCAGCCAGGGATAATAGACCGCTTAAATTCTCGGAGTTTGAGCAAAAAAGCAATCAGCTGATCTATCTTTCCGCTACGCCCGGACCTTATGAGCTGGATCATTGCCAAAATTTGGTGGAACAGGTGGTGCGTCCCACGGGGCTTGTCGATCCGGAAGTGGAAATGCGTCCGGTCACAGGCCAAATCGACGATTTGCTGGAACAAATACGCCTGCGTACGGCCAAAAAAGAGAGGATTCTGGTCACCGCTTTGACCAAACGTATGGCCGAGGATTTGACCGCTTATTTATGTCAGGCTGGAGTGGAAGCCCGTTATATGCATTCAGAAGTCAAAACATTGGAGCGCATGGCTCTGATTCGTGACCTGCGCTTAGGTGTTTTTGATGTACTGGTGGGCATCAATTTGCTGCGTGAAGGTCTTGACTTGCCGGAGGTGACTTTGGTTGCCATCTTGGATGCTGATAAAGAGGGTTTTTTGCGTTCCGAACGCTCTTTGATCCAGACCATCGGCCGGGCGGCCCGCAATACGGAAGGCAAGGTCATTATGTATGCCGATCGCATGACCGATTCCATGGCCAAAGCCATCAAAGAAACGGAAAGAAGACGTCAGCTGCAAATGGACTATAATAAAGAGCATGGCATCGTACCCCGCACCATAGTTAAGGAAGTGCATGATGTCATTTCCACGGTTTTGCCGGATAGGGGAGCCAAGCAAACCGATCCTGCCCAAATGAGCAAGAAGGACCGCAAGCTCTTAATTCGCACTTTGGAAAAAGAAATGAGGGAAGCTGCTCGTCGTCTGGAATTTGAAGAAGCTGCGGCACTGCGGGATTTGCTTTTGGAGGCCAAGGCCGCTGAAATATCATAGAACATACAGGAGTAAAAATATGCAAGATAAAATAGTAATCAGAGGAGCCAGGGAACATAACCTGAAAAATATTGATGTGGTGATACCGCGCGATAAGCTGACAGTAATAACCGGCCTCTCGGGCAGCGGTAAAAGTTCGCTGGCTTTCGATACCATATATGCCGAGGGACAGCGCCGTTATGTGGAGAGTCTTTCCTCTTATGCCAGACAATTTTTGGGGCAGATGGACAAGCCGGATGTGGATTTTATCGAAGGCTTGTCGCCGGCCATTTCCATAGATCAGAAGACCACCAGCCGCAACCCCCGTTCTACGGTGGGTACGGTTACGGAAATCTATGATTATCTGCGGCTTTTATATGCCAATATCGGTCAGCCGCATTGCCCGCGCTGCGGTCGTCCCATCAGCCAACAGAGCATAGATCAAATGGTAGACAGTATCAAGGCTTATCCACTGGGCTCAAAATTGCAAATATTGGCCCCTTTGGCCAGAGGCAGAAAAGGCGAATATCAGAAAGTCTTTGCTGATGCCCGCAAAGAAGGCTATGTCAGGGTGCGTGTGGATGGCGAAATGTGTTTGCTGGAAGAAGAGATCAAGCTTGATAAAAAGATCAAACATAGTATTGAGCTGGTGGTGGACCGCATCATCCTCAAGGAGGACAGTAATAAAAGGCTGGCCGATTCCTTGGAGCTGGCTTTGGAGATGGGCAAAGGGCTGGTCATAGTGCTTTTGCAGCAGGATGACGGCACTGAGGAACAGCTTTTGTTCAGCCGCAATTTTGCCTGCCCCGATTGCAATATCAGTATTGAGGAGATCACACCGCGCATGTTTTCTTTCAATAATCCCTATGGAGCTTGTCCGGCCTGCAGCGGTTTAGGGTTTTCCATGGCTATCGATACCGATCTCTTGATACGCGATGCCAATCTTTCTATCAATGAAGGCGGATTGACGCATTGGAGCAATAATAGCCAAGGTTGGTTCTATCGTTTTATCGAGGCTGTGGCCAAAAAGCATGAATTCTCCTTGGATACGCCCATCAAAGATTTGCCGGACTGGGCCTTAAACGAGATATTTTATGGCTGCGGTGATGAGAAATTTAAGATAATTTATAATACTGAAGATGGGCAGAAGACCTGGTGGTTGCATGCCTGGGAGGGCCTAGCCAACAATTATCAAAGGCGCTATAAGGAAAGCGATTCCGAATATATCAAGGCAGAGCTGGAAAAATATATGGCTGTTATTCCCTGCAAGGTCTGCGAGGGCAAACGCCTGCGGCCGGAAAGCCTGGCCGTGACGGTGGGTGGGCTCAATATCACTCAGCTCAGCGATTTATCGGTGGTGCAGATCAAGCAATTTTTCGCCGACTTGGAGTTGACGGCCAGAGAGCAAAATATTGCCCGGCGCATCCTCAAGGAGATCAGAGAGAGATTGGATTTTCTTGTCAATGTGGGATTGGATTATCTGACCTTGTCCCGTTCCGCCTCTACTCTTTCCGGTGGCGAGGCGCAGCGTATCAGATTGGCCACTCAGATAGGATCTCATCTTATGGGGGTGCTCTATATTCTGGATGAGCCCAGCATTGGCTTACATCAGCGTGATAATGCGCGTTTGATCGAGACACTCAAGCATTTGCGTGATTTAGGCAATACCGTGTTGGTGGTGGAGCATGATGAAGAGACTATGGCCGCCGCCGATCATATAATTGATATTGGTCCCGGCGCCGGTGTGCATGGCGGGCGGGTCGTGGCGTCAGGTACTATTGATGAGATCAAAAGCTGCCCAGGATCTATCACAGGCCAATATTTGTCCGGGGCCAAAGCTATTCCTTTGCCGACAGTTAGGCGCCGGCCCAATGGCAAATGGCTGATTATCCGCGGTGCAGCAGCCAACAATCTGCAGAATATCGATGTCGAGATGCCGCTGGGGCTGTTCATATGTGTGACCGGCGTTTCCGGCAGCGGCAAAAGCAGCCTGGTCAACGATATATTGTACAAAGTGACTGCGCGCCAGCTCAATAGAGCTTATACTATACCCGGCAAATATGACAAGATAGAGGGTTTGGAGCATCTGGAAAAGGTCATCGATATAGACCAACATCCTATTGGGCGTACTCCACGCTCCAATCCGGCTACTTATACCGGTCTTTTTGATTTAGTGCGCGAGCTTTTCGCCCAGACACCGGAAGCCAAGGCCAGGGGCTATAAGCCGGGACGATTCAGCTTCAATGTCAAAGGCGGTCGCTGCGAATCCTGTCAGGGTGACGGCATCATCAAGATCGAGATGCACTTTTTGCCGGATGTTTATGTGGAATGCGAGGTCTGCGGTGGCAAGCGCTATAATAGAGAGACTTTATCCGTTTATTATAAAGGTAAAAACATTTCTGATGTACTGAATATGACGGTGGACGAGGCGGCGGAATTTTTCGCCAATATCCCGCGCATCATGCGCAAACTGCAAGCCCTGCAGGATGTCGGTTTGGGCTATATTCGCCTCGGTCAACCTGCTACCACCCTCTCAGGCGGTGAGGCCCAGCGGGTAAAATTGGCAACGGAATTATCCCGCCGATCTAAGGGGCGTACTCTTTATATCTTGGATGAGCCGACTACCGGCCTGCACACAGCCGATATCGATAGGTTGCTGCAGGTTTTGCAGCGTTTGGTCGAGGCAGGGGATACAGTGCTGGTGATCGAGCATAATATGGATGTGATCAAAACAGCCGATTATATCATCGACTTAGGACCGGAAGGCGGGCGCGCCGGTGGCCGATTAGTGGCCGTCGGCACGCCGGAAGAGGTGGCTAAAATGCCGCAAAGCTATACCGGCCAATATATCGCCAAGTTGTTGAACAAGCGGAAAGGGGCGCCCTCCGATGGCTGAAAAATCGCCGCATTTGCAGCAAAAACTGCAACAATTGCCCGATAAGCCCGGTGTTTATCTGATGAAAGATGCCGAGGGAGAGATCATCTATGTCGGCAAGGCTCAGTCTCTGAAAAATCGCGTACGCTCCTATTTTCAAAATCCGGCTGGCCTTGATGCCAAAACAGCCGCGCTAGCAGCCAAAATTGCTGATCTGGAAACTGTGATTGTGGGCAGCGCCAGAGATGCTTTGATCCTGGAGAGCCAGCTGATAAAAGAGCATCGCCCTCATTATAATGTACGTTTGCGCGATGACAAGCATTATCCTTATTTGCAACTGACGCTGACGGAGGATTTTCCCCGCCTATTAATAGCCAGAAGAGCAAAAAATGATGGCAATCGTTATTTTGGTCCCTATATCAACAGTACGGCCATGCGGCAGGCGGTAAAAGTGATCAGCGAGATTTTTCCGCTGCGCTCCTGTAAGACTATGCATAAAGGGCAAAGGGCCTGCCTCAATGCTCATATCGGTCGCTGTTTGGCCCCCTGCGAGGGCAAAATCGGTCAAATGGAATATGCCGGCTTAGTACAACAGGTGATCTTGTTTTTGCAGGGTAAGACCAAAGAACTGTGCCAGCAGAAAAGAAAAGCCATGGACGAAGCCAGTCAAATGCTGGATTTTGAGGCGGCGGCGCATTATCGTGATCAGTTGCTTGCTTTACAGGAAGTGCAGAAGCAGCAGCATCTTGATCGCAGCGCAGCCGGCGGTAACTATGATGCTGTGGCGGTGGTCAGCAAAAAGGATCAGGCAGTAGCTCAGGTCTTTTTTGTGCGGCAGGGTCAATTGGTGGGCAAGGAGCATTTCTTTTTACTCAATGCCGATATGGTGTCGGAGGCAGCTCTGATGAGCCGCTTTGTCCAGGAATATTATGGCGAAGGGGAAAACAGCCTGCCTCTTATCTGTTTCAACCATCTGCCGGAAGACAATGAGTTGCTGCAACAGATCTTTAGCGAAAAAAGCAAGCGCAAAATCAGCTTTATGCGGCCGCAAAGAGGCGATAAAAGAAGTATGGTGCAACTGGCGGAAAAAAACGCATATTTGGTTCTCGACCAATATCTGCAAGCAAAAGAGCGGCAAGCGGATATAAACGCTGTGGCTGTTGAGGATTTGCGCCAGGCTTTGGGCCTGAGCAAAAGTCCGCTGCGGATGGAATGTTATGATATCAGCCATCTTTCTGGTACCAATATGGTGGGCTCCATGGTAGTTTTTATTAATGGCGCGCCTAGCCCGCAGCATTATCGCCGCTTTCGCATCAAAGAGGTGGAGGGCAATAATGACTTTGCCTGCTTGAGGGAAGTCTTGTCCCGCCGCTGGCAACGAGGTTTGAGGGAAAGAGCGGAAGGTAAAGAGCCTTTGGATTTTGGTATTTTCCCTGATCTACTCATCATCGATGGCGGAAAAGGGCAGCTTTCTTCTGTATGTCAGGAATTAGCCGATATCGGCATAGTTGATATCAATATCATTTCTTTGGCCAAGGAAAATGAGGAAATATTCCTACCGGGACAAAAAGAACCATTGCTTTTGCCCAAGGACAGTCCCGCTCTACAGCTTTTGCAGCGTATACGTGATGAGGCCCATCGTTTTGCCGTCAGCTATCACAGGCAGCTGCGCGGCAAATCGCAGATCGCCTCACAGTTGGCCGGCATCAATGGCATCGGCCCTAAGAGACAGCAAAATCTGTTGCAGGCTTTTGGTTCCGTAGAGCGCATCAAAAAAGCCTCGATCCAGCAATTGGCCGCCGTGCCGGGCATGAACAAGAAGATGGCGCAGCTCTTGTGGCGATATTTACACCCGGATAATGAATAGTGTATAATAGTTGGGGAGAAAATCATGATAAAATTGCTTGCTATGGACTTGGACGGCACGCTCATGGAAAGCGGCACAGAGGTTTCGCCGCGCAATCGGGCTGCTTTGGCTGCGGCGCGAAATAAGGGTGTGGCAGTCACTATTTGTACCGGACGCATGTTTCGCTCTGCCCAACAGGTGGCGGCTAAGCTAGATTTGGATATACCAATCATTACCTATAACGGGGCTTATATAAAAATGGCAGTCCGGCAGCAAGTGCTTTTGGATATGGGGTTGGATAAAATTATTGCCCGCGATATCGTGGCCAGGGCGCAGTCCCAGGATTTGCAGCCGCTGGTTTTTATCGATGATAAAGTCATGGCGGCCTATATAAATATGAAGGCGGCTGATTACGGCTTATCTGCCGGCGTGCCCGTGCGTGGGGTAGTGGATTTGCCCGCACATATAAGCTCCGATGTCAATAAAATACTTTTAATAGGAGATCCTGCTGTTTTAAAGGATTTTTGGCGGGAAAGTGAATGTCTTTACCGTGACAAAGTCCATATTGTACAATCAAAATCACATTATCTGGATTTTATCAATCCAGAGGCCAATAAGGGAAGAGCGCTGTCCTTTCTGGCCGAGGGCCTGGATATTGCCAAAGAACAGATCATGGCTATCGGCGACAGCTATAATGATATCGGCCTTTTCCAGGCAGCTGGTTTGCGAATTGCTATGGGCAATGCAGTAGAGGAGCTGAAGCGGCAAGCGGATTATATTACCGCTGATTGCAAGGATGATGGTTTGGCGCTGGCGGTAGAAAAATTTGTTTTAGAATAAAAGGGAGTCCAGAATGGAAAAAGACGATCGAAAAATCAAAATAATCATCATCACCGGCATGAGTGGCGCGGGGAAATCGCAGGTAGTCAATGCCTTGGAGGACATAGGTTATTTCTGTGTGGATAATCTGCCGCCTAATCTTTTCCTCAAATTTGTGGAGGGCGTATTGCTGTCTCATGGGGCTATTTCCCGCGTGGCTTTAGTTATGGATATTCGCGGCGGTAAATTTCTGGAGCAAAGCGACGAAGTTCTGGAAGGCATGAAGGAAGCCAAGATAAAAGAATTGGTAGATTTCCAATTGATCTTTTTAGATGCCGCCGACGAAGTTTTGGTGCGCCGTTTTAAAGAGACACGGCGCAAGCATCCTTTGGCCAGTGTGGACGATACCATAGTCGAAAGCATTCGGGAAGAGAGAAAAAGGCTGGAGACGCTCAAAGGTCTGGCCGATATGGTGATCGACACCAGCACTCTGACCGCCAGGGCTTTGGGCAGCCAGATTACGGAACTTTTTGCCGAAGATCAGCAGGAAGCCATGAGCATAGCTATTTTGACTTTTGGCTACAAATATGGTTTGCCTATAGATGTGGATTTAGTGATGGACGTGCGCTTTCTGCCCAATCCGCATTATGTGCCGGAATTAAAGCCGCTCACGGGGCGGGATAAGCCGGTCTACAATTTTGTTATGGGCTATGATGTTACGAAAAAATTTATCCGTCGTTATGTGTCTTTGCTGCACTTTTTATTGCCCAATTATAAAAATGAGGGCAAAAGGCATCTGACCATCGCCATTGGCTGCACGGGTGGACGCCATCGTTCCGTGGCCATTGGTGAGGTTTTGGCCAAAAGATTGTCGGCCGGCGGTTATAAGCCTTCTTTGAGTCATCGCGATATCAGAAAGGCTGATATAAAAGAAGAAAGCTGAGGCAAAAACGGAGGTTTATCATGTCTTTTGCTACATCCGTCAAGGATGATTTGTCGCGGGTGATTTCCCAAAAACGTTGTTGCAGGCAGGCGGAACTGGCTGCTTGTTTGCGTTGGGCCGGTAATATAAATATCGGTCCTGCCCAGTCCTTGTCCCTCACATTAAGTACACAGCATGCCGGTGCGGCCCGCAAAATTTTCACCTTATGCAAAGATCTATTCAATCTGAAGGTGGAAATGATGGTCTATCGCAAAAACAGCCTCAAAAGAAATCAGGTTTATTCCATCCATATTCTGCCTCAAAAAGGTGTCTATAAGCTGCTGGAATTATTGGGAGCCATGGATAAAAACGATATCTGGCGTCTGGATTTTCCCGGCCCGCCGGATCTGCGGACTATCAAGAAGAACTGCTGCCAAAGGGCCTATCTGCGTGGAGCTTTTTTGGTTGCCGGTTCAATCAATGATCCGGGGGGAGAATATCATCTGGAAATCATCTGCAATGACCAGCAGCAGGCATCGCTTTTGCAGGAGCTGATGTTTCAATTTGCTATCAAAGGCAAGATCACACGTAGGAAGCAGCAGTATATTATATATCTCAAAGAAAGCGATCAAATTATAGACTTGTTAAATGTTATGGGCTCTCACCGGTCTTTGTTGGAGTTCGAAAATACACGTATTGTTAAAGGCATGCGCAATCAAGTCAATCGTGTTGTCAATTGCGAAACGGCTAATTTGAATAAAACCATAGACGCAGGCCTGCGTCAAGCAGAAGATATTCAGCTGATAGCCGACAAAATAGGTTTGGAAAAATTACCGCATCAGTTGCGGGAAGTAGCGCAATTGCGTTTATCCTATCCAGAAAAATCTTTGACGGAACTGGCGGAGTTTATCCGCCTTGGTCGTTCCGGCATCAATCACCGCCTGCGCCGTTTGTCGGAAATAGCAGACAATATAAGGGATTTTGGTGCGGAAAACTGGCACAAAAAGTAACTGTTTATGCTTCATTTTTATTTCTTCGCCTGTATTATAAAATATTTGCTATTATTCTCTTTATAATTAAGAGGATTTGGCTTTTTTTTAGCGAAAGTCTAAATCGGGTTCGGGGTTTTTTAGCCATATACATAATGTATTTTTAACAAAGCGTAGAGGAAGAAAATATAAAAGGAGAATGCAAATGTCAGTAAAAATAGCCATCAACGGTTTTGGACGTGTGGGACGTTTGGTTTTCAGAGCCGCTTGGGAAAATCCTGATATCGAAATCGTGGCCATCAATGGCCGCTCTGGCGTGGTGCCTTATGCACATCTGTTGAAATATGATTCTGTTCATGGTACCTGGCCGCATGAAGTTACTCATGATGATGAACGCATCTATGTGGATGGTACCTCTCTTTTATGCCTTAACAAATTGGATCCTAGTGAATTGCCTTGGCGGGATTTGGGCATCGATATTGTCATCGAAGCCTCCGGTAAATTCAATGATGCTACCAAAGCCGTAGCGCATATTGATGCCGGAGCCAAAAAAGTTATTCTTACCGCACCTGGTAAAAACGAAGATATCACCATCGTTATGGGGATCAATCAGGATCAATATGATCCGCAAAAACATCATATAATTTCTAATGCCTCCTGCACCACCAATGGTTTGGCCCCGGTGGTCAAGGTGTTAAACGAGGCTTTTGGTGTGGAAAAAGGCATTATGACTACTATCCATGCTTATACCAATGATCAGAAGATCATTGATAATGCCCATAAAGATTTACGTCGCTCCAGAGCCGCCAGTATGTCTATGATACCGACTACAACCGGTGCGGCTCGGGCCATTGCTTTGGTTATGCCGGAAATGAAAGGTAAGCTCAACGGCTTTGCTGTACGTGTGCCTACCGCCAATGTCTCTATGGTCGATTTAACTGTGGAGTTGTCTAAAGCGGCTACTGCTGAAGAAATAAATGCGGCTTTGAAAGAGGCTTCCGAAGGAGCTTTTAAAGGACTTCTGGGCTATTGTGATTTGCCACTGGTATCCATTGATTTTAATGGGGATTCTCATTCCTCGACCGTGGATGCGCTTTCCACCATCGTGGTTGGCGATAATATGGCCAAAGTCATTGCTTGGTATGACAATGAATGGGGTTATAGCAGCCGTGTTGTTGATCTATTATGCTTTGTAGCATCTAAATTATAGGCTTGGGAAAGGGGCAGCAAAATGTCGGAGTATTGGGAGAAGAAAAGTCTGCGCGATATAGATGTTAGCGGCAAAAAAGTTATCCTTCGCGTGGACTATAATGTGCCGCTGGATGAAAACAGAAATATTACCAATGACAATCGGATCCAGGAATCTTTACCTTCCATCAATTATTTGCAGCAGCATGGAGCAAAAATCATCATCCTTTCGCATCTTGGCCGGCCCAAAGGAAAAATTAATCCGGCCTTCAGCCTCCAACCTGTGGCGAAGTATCTGCAAAAATTATTACCGCAAAAAGTGTATTTTGCTCCTGATTGTATTGGTTGCGAAGCCCAAAAAATAGTTTCTTCCATGCAACCTGGCGAGGTATTACTTTTGGAAAATACCCGTTTTTACCCCAATGATGAAAAAAATGATACAAAATTTGCTAAAAAATTATCCTCTTTAGGTGAGGTCTTTGTCAACGACGCTTTTGGCGCAGCACATCGCGACCATGCTTCTTTATCCACCATCGCAACATTTTTACCTGCCGTCAGCGGGCTTTTGATGGAAACTGAACTTTCGCGCCTGGGAAAAGCCTTATCTTCTCCCAGGCATCCTTTTGTGGCTATTATCGGCGGGGCCAAAGTTGCCGATAAGATCGGTGTGATTGAAAGTTTATTGCAAAAAGTGGATAAATTATTGATAGGCGGCGGTATGGCATATACTTTTTTAGCGGCAGAAGGCTATCATATCCAAAACTCCATAGTGGATGAATCCAAGCTGAATTGGGTTTATAATTTGATGCAGACACCACTGGCGCAAAAAATAATTTTGCCCATAGATTTGGTGGCGGCTGAGGAAATGGCTCCCGGTGCGGTTCATAAAGTCGTGGCGATCGATGCCATTCCTAAAGGCTGGCAAGGTTTGGATATCGGACCTGAGACCAGCCAGGTTTTTACCGATATCATCAAAGATGCCAAGACTATTATCTGGAATGGGCCACTCGGTGTATTTGAAATTGAGGAGTTTGCAGCCGGCACATTGGCTATAGCCAATGCCATTGCTGAAGCGGATGCCTACAGCGTGGTGGGTGGTGGTGATTCTGTGGCTGCTCTCTATAAGGCAGGGGTGCAGGATAAAATAGATCACATATCTACGGGCGGTGGAGCTTCCCTCAAATTTTTGGAAGGGAAAAAGCTGCCTGCCGTAGTTGCTTTGGATGATAAATAGTTCGGAAAAAATATTGGAGGTGTTTTCGTTGGACGACTATTACCGACAGGTGGTAATTGCCGCTAATTGGAAGATGTATAAGGTCAAAGCAGAAGCTGAGGATTTTATGGCCCGATTTATTCCTTTGATCGAGAATAATAGTGCGCAAATAGTTATCTTTCCTTCTGCCACACTTTTAGGAGAGGTCGCGTCAGCTGCGGTAGATAATGTCAAAGTGGGTATCCAGAATATTCATTGGGAAAATCAAGGCGCTTTTACCGGGGAAATTTCCGCCGTTCAGGCTATGGATAGCGGCTGCTCTTATTGCTTATGTGGCCATTCGGAACGCAGGCAATATTTTGATGAAGGGGCGGAAATGATCACCCGCAAAGCGCAGGCGGCCTTGGAATATGGTCTTAAACCCATTGTCTGTATCGGCGAGACTTTACAGCAAAGAGAAAATGGCGATACCCTAGAAGTGTTAAGAGATCAGCTTTTTTCATCTTTGGCCGGTATCAATGCCAGCGAAGATATACTCATAGCTTATGAGCCTGTTTGGGCAATTGGCACAGGCATGGTTGCTTCGGCCGATGATGCCGAACAAGCTATTGCCTATATTCGTACCCAGTTGGGCGAGCTTTGGGGCCCAACTGCCAATTATATCAGCATCCTTTATGGCGGCAGCGTCAAACCCGACAATATAAAAAGCTTGATGGATTGCCCCAATATCGACGGCGTTTTAGTTGGCGGAGCCAGTTTATTACCAGAAAGTTTTGCCGCTATCGCTAATTATAATATAAGAAAATAGAAATATTTATGGCCGGGTTAAGGGATCCGGCCATAACTGGCATACGGAGGAAAAACATGTCATTTTGTGCTAGGCCGCTGGTTTTAGTTATATTGGACGGTTGGGGGTTGAAGAATGGCTCACCGGGCGATGCTTTATCTGCGGCCGATATTAAAAATTTTGATCGCATGTGGGAAAAATATCCGCATACAACTCTTGTGGCTTCAGGTAGCAGTGTAGGATTACCGGAGGGTCAGATGGGTAATAGCGAGGTCGGTCATATGAATATTGGCGCCGGCCGCATCATGTATCAGGATCTTTCCCGTATCAGTAAATCTATCGAAGATGGGGATTTTTTTAACAATCCGGCCTTCGACGCCGCTATCCAGTCGGCAAAAGAAAATAATGCCGCTTTGCATTTACTGGGTCTTTGTTCTGATGGCGGCATTCACAGCCATCTGGAACATTTGCAGGCTTTATTGAGTTTGGCTGTGGAAAAAGGGTTGGATAAAGTTTTCATTCATTGTTTTATGGATGGCCGAGATACTTCGCCTACTGCTGGTATTGATTATATCAGGCAGCTGGAAGCTTATTGCCAAACAGCAGGGGTAGGCCGAATCGCTACGGTTTGTGGGCGCTATTATGCCATGGATCGTGATAAACGCTGGGAAAGAGTAGAGAGATCCTATCGGGCTATGGTTTATGGAGAGGGCAAGCCTTGTTCTGCCGCTGTTGAGGCGGTGGCGGCTTCCTATGCCGCCGGCGTTACTGATGAATTTATCGAGCCGGTGGTGATTGTCGATGCTGATGGTACTTTCCCCGGCGCCATCAAAAGCGGTGACAGCGTGATCTTTTACAATTTTCGCTCTGACCGAGCCAGAGAAATAAGCCATGCTTTCATTGATTTTGATTTTACAGCTTTTGAGAGGGGAGAAAATCCCCCGCAGGTGCATTATGTTTGCATGACCAAATATGAGGAGGGATTGCCGGCTGCGATTGCCTATCCGCCTCATATACCGCAAAAAACCTTGGGGCAAGTGATTTCTAACAAAGGCCTGCGCCAATTGCGCATTGCGGAAACGGAAAAGTATGCTCATGTCACATTTTTCTTCAATGGTGGGGTGGAAGATGCATGGTCGGGAGAAGACAGGGTTTTGATCCCTTCCCCAAAAGTTGCTACTTATGACCTGCAGCCGGAAATGAGCTGCCGGGAAGTGACGGAGGCTGTGATCGAGCGTATACAGCAAAGAGTATATGATCTGATTGTACTTAATTTTGCCAATCCGGATATGGTTGGGCATACCGGCTCTTTCAGGGCCACTTTGCAGGCTTTGTCTGCTGTTGATGAATGTCTGGGCCTGGTGGAAAAAATCGTCAAGTCGGTGGGAGGTACTTTAATCATAACGGCCGATCATGGCAATTGCGAGTGCATGCTGACACCTGATGGCGGCATCATGACTGCCCATACCACAAGCGAGGTTCCTTTTATCCTAGTGGATGATCAATTGCTGCATCTTACTTTGAGCCAAGGGGAACTGGACGATATAGCACCAACCATTTTGCAGCTTATGTGTATCAAACAGCCCGCTGAAATGACGGGAAAATCTCTTATTATCAGCGGTCTGTAAAAAATAATAAATCGAGTAATAAAATTGGAGGAGTTTTTTATGTCTTTGATTGCTGAAGTAAACGCCAGAGAAATACTTGATTCTCGTGGCAACCCTACTGTTGAGGTGGAAGTTTATTTGGAAGATGGGACTATTGGCAGGGCCGCTGTGCCTTCCGGAGCATCTACCGGTGCTTATGAAGCTGTGGAGTTGCGTGATGGGGAAAAGGATCGCTACCTGGGCAAAGGTGTGCTCAATGCTGTGACCAATGTCACCGCCATTATCGCTCCGCAAATCATAGGGCTATCTCCTTTCGATCAAGTGGAAATCGATAGTATTATGCTGGAGTTGGACGGTACTGACAATAAGAGTTATCTGGGTGCCAATGCGATTTTGGGTGTATCCTTGGCAGTTGCCAGGGCCGCCGCCAATTATCTGGGGTTTCCTTTTTATCGTTATATTGGTGGCGTCAATGCCAAAGAATTACCTGTGCCTATGATGAATATATTAAATGGTGGTAAGCATGCCGATAATAATGTCGATATACAGGAATTCATGATTATGCCAGTGGGTGCTGCCAGTTTTGCTCATTGTCTGCGCATGGGTGCAGAAGTTTTTCATAACCTGCGCAAGGTGCTTAAAGCTCGCGATTATAATACCGCTGTTGGTGATGAGGGTGGCTTTGCACCGAATCTCAAATCCAATGAAGAAGCTTTGGCCTGCATCATTGAGGCCATAGAAAAAGCCGGATATGTGCCCGGGCAAGATGTATGTATTGCCATAGATGTTGCTGCTACGGAATTATATAAAGACGGTAAGTATAATTTAGAGGGAGAAGGCATCATTAAGTCTTCTGTCGAAATGGTAGAATATTATGCCGATCTTTGTCAGCGTTACCCCATAATTTCTATCGAGGATGGCTTATCCGAGGATGATTGGCAAGGCTGGCAGGCCTTAACCGCCAAGTTGGGAAATAAGGTGCAAATCGTCGGTGACGACCTTTTCGTCACAAATTGTGAAAGATTAGCCAAAGGTATAGAACTGAAGGCCGCCAACTCCATTTTGATCAAAGTCAATCAAATAGGCAGCCTCACAGAAACATTGGATGTTATAGAAATGGCCAAAAGAGCTGGCTTTACCTGCGTTGTTTCCCATCGCTCCGGCGAGACGGAAGATACAACCATCGCTGATATTTCTGTGGCGGTCAATGCCGGCCAGATCAAAACCGGCGCTCCTTCCCGAACCGACAGGGTGGCCAAATATAATCAATTGCTGCGCATAGAAGAAGAACTGGATATGTCCGCCTGTTTTAAAGGTAAAGAGGTATTTTATAATCTGTAATTTTCGGATATAAAATAGGGAAATATTTAAAAGGAGATGATGATTTTATGCTTAAGCTGAAAAAAATGAGTTTCATGCTTCCTCTTATTGTGATCGTGATTTTGGCCTTGGCTTTGACCGGCTGCGGTGGCGTCGGTACAACCTCTAATGCCGATAATCCCTTGATTGCTAGTGCGGAAGCAATGGCCAATGTAGACAGCTATGCTGCAGATATGGTCATGGATATGACAATGGCTTCCCAAGGCTTCACTATGGATATGGATATGACATCCGATATAAAATGTATTGTAAAGCCCAGCTTATTGATGTCTATGGATTATACTATGACCATGCCGCTGTTTGGCGATGAGCCCATGCAAAGCTCTATCTATATCGAACAAACCGATACCGGTTTAATTCTTTACAACAATGAGAATGGCGCCTGGACAAAATCAGAACTTCCCATAGAGAATATGGAGCAATATATGAACCAAAACCCAGCTGATATGATTGCGCTTTATCAAGACAATTTAGTCAGCTCCGAGTCTTTGGGCGAAGAAGCGGTCAATGGTCAAGACTGCTATAAAATCAATGTCACAATTTCTTCCGAAGCTTTTATGGCTTTGATGAATCAAATGGGCAATACGGATATGTTGGGTATGACAGAAGAAGAATTAGCCGCCAACCAAGAACTTTTAGCGGCCGGTGGTGATTTAACCACCACTTTGTGGATCAGCAAGAGTGACAATATGCTTCTTAAACAGAGTATGGATCTGAGTCAATTTATGACCAACATCATCAATGCCTCTGCCGGCGAAGGCCAAAGCGTCGATGAAATGACCATGACCTTAAGCATTGAATATCATGATTATAATGCTATAGATGAAATTGTTATCCCTGCTGAAGCTAAAAATGCCAGTGCCGCTTCTTAATTTCTTAATACTTAAAAAAAAGGCTCCGCTTTGAGTGCGGGGCCTTTTTTTATCAAATAATCGGGATATGGGTATTGTATTATTTGTCCACTTATGATAAAATACTTTAGTATCCATTATATGGGGTATAAGATAATGATTTATAAGGTGTCTGAATAGGGGGCATAACAGTGCATATCTTATTTATTGTTTTGCAAGTAATTATTTGTGTAGGCCTGATTGCGGTCATTTTGATGCAATCTGGCAAAAGCGCCGGTCTGTCCGGTGCAATCGCCGGTGCTTCCGAAACTTTTTTCGGAAAAAAGAAGGGTATGGACGCGTTTTTAGCTAAAATCACGGTTGTTTTAGCAATCGCTTTCTTTGTTATCAGTTTAGTTATTACCGTGGTAAAATTTTAAGCAGATCGCTTGGATTATTGATGGTTTTAGCTATTAATACTCCTTTGGAAACAAGATATAGCCAAGAGCCGGGCGTCTATTCGTCCGGCTCTTTTAAATCAAAAGAGGTCAGATCATATGTCGGAAATTTATTTTGATAATAGTGCCACCACAAAAGTGTCCATAGAGGCGGCGGAAGCGGCGCTTAAAGCTATGCGGGAAAATTATGGCAATGCTTCTTCACTGCATGGTAAAGGCTTGACAGCTGCCCGCTGTTTGGCCCAAGCCAGGCGGTCGATGGCTTCCTTATTGGGGGCGGCGGAAAAGGAGATAATCTTTAATTCCTCAGCCAGCGAAGGCAATAATACAGTTTTGTTCGGCGTTGCTGCTGCTCATGGCAAAAAGGGCGGGAGTATCTTGGTTTCTGCGGTGGAGCATCCTTCAGTTTTGGAGCCGGCCAAATTACTGGCGCAAAAAGGTTTTACTGTGCAAACAGTTGCGGTTGATAATTGGGGAAGAATTGATTTGTCTGATCTTGCCAACAAACTGACTGCCGATACGATATTGGTCAGTTGCCAGCATATCAATAATGAAACAGGTGTCAGGCAACCTGTGGAGAAGATAGGCGCATTGGTCAAAAGCAATTCGCAAGCCTTTTTTCACATAGATGGCGTGCAGGGCTTTGCCAAGCTGCCTGTGGATTTGGCTGTTTGCAAGGCTGATTTTTATACTGCCAGCGGGCACAAAATACATGCACCTAAAGGTGTAGGTTTGTTGTGGATAAAAAATGGTGTGAGGATCAATCCCTTGATTTATGGTGGCGGTCAGGAAAAAAATCAGCGTTCTGGAACGGAAAATATTCCTGGTATAGAGGCCTTTGCTGTTGCCGCTCAGGCGGCCGCGGCCAACAGGGCAAGCAACCTAGTAGCTGTCAAACAAGTAAGGGATACTCTGTGGTTTAAGCTGTGTGAATTATTGCCGGATGTGATCTGTAACAGTGATTTGGCCGGGGAATCTTCCCCTTATGTGCTGAATGTCAGTTTCCCCGGCGCCAAGAGTGAGGTACTTTTGCATTATTTGGAAGAGCGGAAAATCTATGTTTCTTCCGGCTCTGCTTGCCACAGCAGCAAAAACAAGGCTTCGCATGTGCTTTTGGCCATGGGAATTCCTCAAGAGCTTGCCGATTGCAGTATCAGATACAGCTTTTGTCCGCAAAATACTGTGGCAGAGGCCCAGACCGTGGCCGAGGCTACGGCGGAGATAGTTAAAGAAATCAGGCGCTATAGCGTTGGTGAGAAGCAAAAGAATAGGAGATAATATGGGTAATTTATTGCTGGTTCGTTATGGAGAGCTGGGGCTTAAAGGGAAAAATAAAATAAAATTCATCAATCGTCTGGCTAACAACATCAAAAAGGCTTTGTCGGATTTACCGGAGAGGGAAGTGCGTGCAACCTGGGGGCGTATCTGGGTTCAGACCATGGATGACGAATATTTGGTCATACCGCGTTTGCAGCAGGTTTTTGGCATTTATTCTATTTCTCCAGTGCTGCAAACTGGCAAATCATTGGATCAGATCACGGAAGCCGCATTCAGCGTGCTTAAAGCAGCCTTACCTGCCGGAGGCTCTTTCAAAATAGAAACCAAGCGGGCGGATAAGACTTATCCGCTGCAATCTATTCAGATCTCGCAGCAAGTGGCCAACAATCTTTTTGACAGATTAGATGATAGCTATCATGCCGATATGCATCATCCCGAGCGGGTCATAGATATAGAGCTGCGGGAGGAAGGCGCTTATGTCTTCGGCCAGGTGATTGCAGGCGCCAAAGGTTTGCCGGTCGGCAGCAGCGGCAAGGCTCTATTACTTTTATCCGGCGGTATAGATAGCCCGGTAGCGGGCTGGATGTCCATGAAGAGGGGTGTGACTCTGGAAGCAATCCATTTTCACAGTTTCCCATTTACGGGGCAGCAAAGCAAGGAAAAAGTACTTGATCTGTGCAAGATATTGGCCAAATGGCAAGGCGCGCCCATCAAGCTGCATATAGTGCATTTTACGGAGATACAAAAGGCTATACGAGAGCATACGCGTGAGGATTATACTATCACGCTGATGCGGCGCATGATGTTCCGCTTGGCCGAGCGCCTAGCGCAAAAAAGAGGCGCCTTGGCTTTGGTGACAGGGGAAAGCATCGGCCAGGTTGCCAGCCAGACTTTGGAAAGCATGCGCACCATCAATGATGTGATCGACCTGCCGGTTCTGCGGCCTTTGGTGGCTATGGATAAAGAAGATATTGTCAAAATATCGCAGCGGATAGAGGCTTTTGATATATCCATCAGACCATATGAAGATTGCTGCACTATATTTTTACCTGCCTATCCCAAGATAAGACCAAGCATTGCGGAAGCCGAAGAGCTGGAAGATAAGTTGGATATAGAAGAATTATTGACGGAAGCCTTGGCTAAGACAGAAACTATAATAATCGAATAGCAAAAAAGTCATTTTTTTGCTCTTGATTTGTAGCATATATATGCTATAATTAATATTCCTAAAGCTGTGGATGATAGATATAGGTGTAATGATGGCGACAGAAAAAATCAAAATTATAACAGAAAACCGCAAGGCCAGGCATGAATATCACTTTATAGAAACTTTTGAGGCCGGTCTTGAGCTTTTTGGCACGGAGGTCAAATCTTTACGCAATGGCAAAGCCAGCATCCAGGAGGCCTATGCCAAAGTGGATGATGGCCAAGTCTTTCTCTATAATATGCATATAGGCCCTTATGAGATGGGTAATCGCTTCAATCATGAGCCGAAGCGCCCGCGCCGACTTTTGTTGCACAAAGCAGAGATAAGGCGTATTTATGCCCGTGTGAGGGAGAAGGGACTGACGTTGATTCCGGTGAAGCTGTATTTTAGCCACGGCATCGCCAAGCTGGAATTGGCTTTGGCCCAAGGCAAAAAACTCTATGATAAGAGGGAAGACCTTGCCGCCAAAGAGGCCAAAAGAGATATAGAACGCGGCTTTAAGGAAAAACAACGTTATTAGGTAAATATTTTTATCATCGGTTTTATGATGGATGTGCATGGGGGTAAGCTATCCATCTCATCCATAAATCATAAACAAATCATGGGGGTGTATTGGTTTCGACGGGGGAAGAATTGGCAAGAGGAGCGAGCCGGGATTCCATTTACCCGTTAAACGGTGGGAACTTCTTTTTGAAGTGCCAAAACTCCAAAATTAGCTTTAGCAGCTTAATCTGCTAACCCTTTGTCGGCTTTGGTCGTGGGGCAGGTAAAAGGGTCGACAACACGATCTACCTCAGCTGATATTCCCCGCTTGGCTGAGGGAAATTAAAGGGGATAGCAAATCTGAAGGGTGTTTATGCCCGTCAGAGGAGCGAAACTTAATCCATAAACTACGCTCGTAGAGCCTGTTGTGGGTTTTCCTTCGGACCGGGGTTCGACTCCCCGCACCTCCACCATATAAGAACGCTAATTTTGATACAGTGAATATCAAAATTAGCGTTCTTGTCTTATGCCCGAAAATGGCTTGAAATAAGGCTTTTTCGCACTTTTTCATAAAAGCAGCAGTATTGCATGGGTTCGCTGAAACAAGAAACGCACACTTTCTCCGAGGAATTTTGCCTTGCACCATACCCTCGCTTAACGATTTATAGAGGGGTGTGCAAAATATCGGAGGGGTGTGCATTTTTTTGGAGGGGTGTGCATCTCGCAAATTAGTGGGTGCAATAGGGTAAAAAAAGAGGTCGAGCCTTATAACTCAACCTCAATTTCAGTGCCGTTTTTAAACTGAAAGACCATTATACCATCGTGAAAAACCGTAGCTTTTTCAAGCAAGCCCACCCACAGCCTTTCGCTCCATACTTTGAGGACGAGGGGCTGC
>CAYRML010000002.1:0-44855 GCA_964425485.1 uncultured Peptococcaceae bacterium
ACGGGTTAGGGCGGCGGTAGCTTTGGCCACGGTATTGGGTATATCATGCAGTTTGAGGTCGATAAAAACCTGGCCGCCCAGCGCCCGAATCTCCTGCACGATAGCAGGCCCTTGGCTATAAAAAAGCTGCATACCGATCTTAAAGGCGCCCACCTGATCCCCTAACAGCCCGGCCATCTCCAGGGCCTGGCGGCGATCAGGCAGATCCAGGGCCACTATTAACTTTTTTTTTGCCTCAGCCACAGAAATCGAATTTTCCATAAGCTCCTCCTCAGACGGCAAGCGGTATGTGCACATAAAAAACCCCACTTTGCCGTAATAGCCGAAGGTTTTGAACCTGCCATATGCAGGTGGGTACCCTCTCTCTTGCTTTCCGAGTCCACTGAAAAAAACGAGGCAGGCGGGCCACAAGAGAAGTTAAGTTCCCCTAAAAAAGGTGTTGGGTCAAAACGTATCGGCATATTTACAAACATCGCAGGGTGTACGCTAATATTATAGCCGGAATTTGACACAAAATCAACAAAACCAAACCGCCAAAATCTGTCAAAAAAAGCACCTTGCCCTGCTTTTACTGTCGATAGCTGCTATTTTTTCACTTGCGGCGGCGTATCGATTTTGATATGCAGCTCCCGCAATTGTTTAGTGGCCACCGGCCCCGGCGCCTCGGTCATCAGGCAAGAGGCGCTCTGTGTTTTGGGGAAGGCAATGACATCACGGATGCTTTCGCGATTGGCCAGCAACATAATCATGCGATCCAGGCCAAAAGCGATGCCGCCATGAGGCGGAGTGCCATATTCGAAAGCGTTCAAAAGATAGCCGAATTTAGCCTGCACATCCTCCTCAGCCAGGCCCAAGAGCGCAAACATGCGCCTCTGCACTTCAGCATTATGGATACGGATGCTGCCGCCGCCCAGTTCGGTTCCATTCAAGACCAGGTCATAGGCTTTGGCGCGCACCTGGCCGGGATCGCTTTCCAAAATCGGCAAATCTTCATCCTTGGGCGCGGTAAATGGATGATGCACCGCCACCCAACGCTTTTCTTCATCATCATATTCCAAGAGCGGGAAATCTGTGACCCATAACAAATTCAGCTCGCTGGGGTCAATAAGATTTTCCCGGCGGGCGATCTCCAGGCGCAGATGGCCCAAACCTTCGGCCACGATGCGCCAGTCGGAAGCGATAAACATCAAGAGGTCGCCGGCTTGGGCATCCATGCGGGCACAAATCTGTTGCAGTTGTTCTTCCGTAAAAAATTTAGTGATGGGCGATTTCAGCCCGCCTTCCTCCACCATGATCCAGGCCAGGCCCTTAGCCCCATAAATGCCAACATAGGCGGTCAGATCATCCAGATCCTTACGCGAATATTTGGCGCCGCAGCCCTTGGCATTGATGCCACGCACCCAGCCGCCGGCCTGCGCCACGGAGGCAAAAACCTTAAAGTCGCTGGCAGCAGCGATATCAGCGATATCGATCAATTCCATACCAAAGCGCAGATCCGGCTTGTCGGAACCGAAGCGGCCCATAGCCTCATCATAGCTGAGCCTGGGGAAAGGGATATTCACATTCCTGCTCACAGCATTGGCAAAAACATATTTGATCAGTCTTTCTGTGATGGCCTGCACATCATCGACATCCACGAAGGACATCTCCATATCCAATTGCGTAAATTCCGGCTGACGGTCGGCCCGCAAATCCTCATCACGGAAGCAGCGGGCAATCTGGAAATATCTATCCATGCCGGCCACCATCAGCATCTGTTTAAAGAGCTGGGGAGATTGGGGCAAAGCAAAAAATTCGCCGGCATGCACACGCGAAGGCACCAAATAGTCACGCGCGCCTTCCGGGGTGCTGGAGGTGAGGATGGGCGTTTCGATTTCCAAAAAGCCCTCACTGTCCAGATAACGGCGCATGGCAGCGGCGGTATCATGGCGCATTTGCAGACAGCGCTGCATTTCGGGGCGGCGCAGATCTAAATAGCGGTATTTAAGCCGCACCAGCTCGTCCACATCCACATCATCCTCGATATAGAAAGGCGGCGTCTTAGCCTTATTAAGTATGCGCAGATCGGAGGCATAAATCTCTATCTCGCCGGTGGCCAAGTTAGGATTGACGGTACCTTGGGGCCGGACAGAAACCTTGCCGCAGATAGCAATCACATATTCGGAGCGCACGGCTTCGGCTTTGGCAAAAACGCCGGGGCAAATTTCCGGGCTGAAAACCACCTGCACCAAGCCGGAACGGTCGCGCAGATCGACGAAAATCAAGCCGCCGTGATCGCGCCGCCGCTGCACCCAGCCCATCAAAGTCACTTCCCTGCCCTCATGCGAGGCATTAAGGATGCCGCAATAACAACTTCTTTTCATACCAGTCATAGATTCAATCAAAGTAATGTCACCGCCTTAGATTTTTTATATATTTTTCCACTTCTGCCGCAGGCAGCAGTTGTTGTTCGCTATTTTCCATATTACGGATAAGCACGGCCTTTTGCGCCAGCTCTTCCTCGCCGATGATGATGACTTGCGGCGCGCCGGCTTTATCGGCCAGCTTAAACTGAGCCTTCATGCTCCTGCCCAGCAGATCCTGCTCCACCTTCAGCCCAGCCCGGCGCAGCTGTGTCACCAGGGCGAAAGCGGCGTTGGCCACATCTTCGTTACCGGGGCTGACCACTACAAAAGCATCGAGAGAAGCGGGCACCTGCACATCATCGCCTTGCGCGGCCAGCGCCGAGAAGATGCGCTCCATACCCAAAGCGAAGCCGACGCCGGGGGTGGGCTCTCCGCCCAATTCCTCAATCAGACCATCATAGCGGCCACCACCGCAGATGGCACTTTGGGCGCCGATATTATCGACCAGAATCTCAAAAGCCGTCTTGGTATAATAGTCTAGGCCTCTCACCAGGCGCTTGTCCAATGTATAGGGGATATTTGCCGCCTCCAGGGCCTGGCGCACGGCAGCGAAATGCTCGGCGCAATCCGGGCATAAATTATCATAGATAGTCGGCGCATCCTGAGAAAGTTGCTGGCAGACAGGGCTTTTGCAGTCCATGATGCGCAAAGGATTACGCTGGAAGCGCTCCTTGCAGGAATTGCAAAGCTGATCGTATTTGCCGCCCAAAAACTCCTGCAATAGCTGGCGATGCTTACGGCGACAATCGGGGCAGCCAACGCTGTTGATATGCAGCACCATATTGCGGATAGCAAGTCGGCTATAGAATTCCCAGGCCAAGGCAATGACCTCGGCATCAGCCCAAGGAGAAGAGGAGCCGAAGACCTCGACACCAAACTGATGGAATTGGCGAAAGCGTCCGGCCTGCGGCCGCTCATAGCGGAACATGGGTCCCATATAATAGAGCTTGACGGGCTGGGAGAGAGCAAAGAGCTTATTTTCCAGATAGGCTCTGGCGGCCGAGGCCGTATTTTCCGGCCGCAGCGTCAAAGAACGCTCACCCTGATCGGTGAAAGTATACATTTCTTTCTGCACTATATCCGTGGTGCCGCCTACGCCGCGGCAAAAGAGCTCGGTCTCCTCGAAAATGGGCGTACGCAGCTCCTGATAGCCGAATTGGGCGCAAATATCGCGCAGCATAGCTTCGATATATTGCCATTTGGCCGTATCGGCCGGCAAAAAGTCATTAGTGCCTCTCGGCCTTTTAATAGTCATGGACAAGCCTCCTTGAAATAAAAATTCGTCCCCCAAAACAAGGGACGAATCGCTCGTGGTGCCACCCTATTTGGGGCAAAGAAAGCGCCCCGCTCATTCCTATAACGGCAGGTAACCGGGTATTTTTTGCGAATACCGGCTCCGGGGTGTCGCTTTTTTGAGATGATGACGCACGGCTCTCAGTCACGGCCGCGGCTCCCTGTAGTCATAGCGAATTCCCAAAAAAAATCCCTTCATAGCCTTTGACATATTCATATGGATTATATTATAAAAAATTTGGCCGCTTTTGTCAAATGGCTTTGACAAAAGGATTGCCTTTTTTCTCCTCGCCGATAGTCGTCTCGGGCCCATGCCCGGGATAAGCGATAACGGCATCGGGCAAAACGAAGAGCCGCTTGCTGATGGATTCCAGGATCAGATCCATATCGCCACCGGGCAAATCCGTGCGACCGATGGAATGATCAAAGAGAGTATCGCCGCAAAGCAGAATCTGCTGCTGGGGCAGATAGAAAGAAACGCCGCCGGGCGTATGTCCGGGCGTATGGATGACCTGCATACTGAGCCGACCCAGCTTGATCTCGTCGCCATCTGCCAGCGGCTTTTGGCAGATGCCGCCGTCACCGTCGCTGCCCAGCCAGGCGGCCATAGAAAGCCCGGCATCGCTGAGATAGTCCAAGTCGGCCTCATGGATAAAGATGGGGATAGAGAATTGATCCTGCAAATATTTGTTGGCACCGATATGATCCCAGTGTCCATGCGTGTTTAATATCATGGTCGGCTGCCAGCCGGCCTCTTTTATTTTGGCGGCGATGCGCTTACCGTCGGCGCCGGGATCAACGATAGCCAGCTGCTCAGTATCCTTGCAGACTACAAAATAGCAATTGGTATCGATGGCCCCCACTGTTATTTTATCGATATAAAGCTCAGACATAATAAACCTCCGTAACTGATTTATGGCCACCGCGCTTATGCTTTGGCTTCTTTGGCATAGGGATTATACTTCTTCTCATAGCCGATGGTGGTTTTGGCCCCATGACCGGGATAAACCACGGTCTGATCGGACAACGGAAACAATTTCTCTTTAATGGACTTAATCAGTAGCTGGCAGTCGGCATTAGGCAAATCCTCTTTAGTAGTGGGCCCGATCAGCCTGGGCCTGATCCCGAACATGGTGATTTGCTCCGTTTTCGGGATCTCTACGCAGCCGATACAGCAATCATAAAGGGTATCGCCGCTAAAGAGCAGATGATGCTGGGGCAGATAAAAAGCCACGCTGCCAGGGGAATGGCCCGGTATATGGATGACTTGGATATCAATATCACCCAGCTTTAGAGTTTCGCTGCCCAGCAGCGGTTTTTTGCAAACTCCACCGTCACAGGAGCCGTCACTGCTCATCCAATCGGCCATCGAGAGGTGTTTGTCGGCAAGACAAGGCAGATCGGCCTCATGGATAAAGATGGGGATATCAAAGGCTTCCTGCAAAAATTTGTTGTCGCCGATATGATCCCAGTGTCCATGCGTATTGAGGATCATGGTCGGTTTCCAGCCGGCCAGCTCCATTTTGGCCACGATCTGATGGCCGCAAGCGCCGGGGTCAACGATGGCTACCTCTTGAGTCTTACCGCAGACGATATAATAGCAGTTGGTCTCAAAAACACCAACACTTTTCTTCTCAAAATGAAAATCCGTCATATTCAATCTGCCCTCTAAATTACTAGCCGTATTCATGATATTATATCCTGCCATAATCCGCCTCCTAAAACTTTATTTTATCACAAATGATAACTTTTATTTATTGAGCAAAAGTTATTTGCTGTCGATAAGAATAGTCACCGGCCCGTCGCCAGCCATATTGACCTGCATATCAGCGCCAAAGACGCCGGTTTGCACAGGTACTCCTTCGACTGCCAACAGCTGCGCAAAGCAGAGGTATAGCTCCTTTGCCTCCTCAGCCGGCGCTGCCTGGTCAAAGCTGGGACGCAGGCCGCGGCTGCAATCGGCATAAAGAGTAAATTGGGAGACCACCAAAGCGCTGCCGCCGACATCCAAAAGACTGCGGTCAAAATGGCCGCTCTCATTGGCAAAGATGCGCATTTTAGCGATCTTCTTGGCCAGATAAGCGGCATCTTGGCGGCTGTCGCCTTTGGCCACGCCCAACAAAATCAACAGTCCCGGGCCGATTTGGCCGCTAATCTCACCTGCCACCAACACGCTGCCGGCAGTCACTCTTTGCAACACAGCTCTCATATTTATCTCCCCGCTTATTTTTTACTTTGAGAAATCATGCGCTTGACCTCGATTACGTCCTTGACACGCTTGATGCGGTTCATTATATATTCCAGATGGTCCAGCGTCTTGACCTCCAGCTTGATGAAGAAGGTCGCGATCTTGCTCTTTTTATCCACACCGACATGCATGCCGTTGACAGCGGTCTTGGTATCGGCCATCACGGCCATAATGTCCATAGCCAGGCGTTCCCTGTCCATGGCTATGACTTCTATGCTTACCTGATAAGCGCCGCCGGGACTGCCACCCCAGGTAACTTCGATCAGGCGGTCGGGCTCCGTCTGTTGATAATGAGCGATATTGAGGCAGTCGGTGCGGTGGATGGAAACGCCGCGCCCCCGCGTAACATAGCCGATGATCTCATCACCGGGCAAAGGCCGGCAGCAATGAGCCAGCCTGACGGCAATATCACTGACACCCTTGACGCGGATACCGGAGGAGCCGGACCTATCTTCCTCAAATTCCTTGATGGTGGGCTGGGCCAGCTGCTCTTTATCATGGCGAAAATCCTCTTTGATGCGCGTGAGCAGGGTCATGGGCTGCAAAGCACCGTCACCCACTGCGGCCAGGATATCATCCACGCTGGTATAGCTGGATTTGCCTCCTGCTTCCAGCAGTTTTTCCGGCTTCAGGATCTCGGCCGGATCATGGCCGTATTTTTTACATTCTTTTTCCAGCATCTCCCGCCCCAGGATGATGTTTTCATCCCGTTTTTCCTTGCGGAACCACTGACGAATCTTATTTTTGGCCTGCTGGGTCTTGACCAGCTTCAGCCAGTCGCGGCTGGGGCCGCGTCCCTTGGCCGTCAGAATCTCCACTATATCGCCGTTTTGCAGCTTATGATCCAGCGGCACCAGCCGGCGGTTGACTTTGGCGCCCATGCATTGATGACCGACCTGGGTGTGGATGCGATAGGCAAAATCGATAGGACCGGCGCCGGCCGGCAGCTCATAGACTGCACCTTTGGGCGTGAAGACATAGATATTCTTGGCAAAGAGATCCACTTTGACGGATTCCACAAATTCATTGGCGTCACGCAGCTCATTCTGCCATTCCATCATCTGCCGCAGCCAGCCGATCTTCTTCTCGAAATCAGCGTCGCCGCTCTTGCCTTCTTTATAACGCCAATGGGCCGCGATACCGTATTCAGCCGTGCGGTGCATCTCCCAGGTGCGAATCTGCACCTCAAAGGGGTCACCGCCCTCACCGATGACGGTGGTGTGGATGGATTGATACATATTCTGCTTGGGCATGGCGATATAGTCTTTAAAGCGGCCCGGTATAGGCTTCCACAAGGTGTGGATGACGCCCAAAGAGCCGTAACAGTCATTGACGGTATCCACGATGACGCGGATGGCCGTCAGATCGAAAATTTCCGTAATATCTTTTTGCTGCCTTTGCATCTTGCTATAAACGCTGTAGATGCTTTTGGCCCGGCCATAGACCTCGGCCTTGATGCCGGCCTCCTGCAAATGCCCGCGGATGATGTCACAGGTCTCCTCGATATATTTACCGCGTTCCTGCTGCTGCTCCAGCATTTTGCGTTCCAGCTCATTATATTCATAGGGTTCTAAAATCTGAAAAGCCAGCGTCTCCAGCTCGCTTTTGATCTCGAACATGCCCAAACGATGGGCCAGCGGCGCAAAAATGGTCATGGTCTCTTCGGAGATCTCTTGTTGGCGCAGCAGAGAATGATGGAAGCGCAGCGTGCGCATATTATGCAAGCGGTCAGCCAACTTGATGAGGATGATGCGGATATCGCTGGCCATAGCCAAAAACATCTTGCGCAGATTTTCATCATGATTCTGCTGGCGGGAAAGATTCTCTAGTTTGCCCAGCTTGGTCACACCGTCGACCAGGATGGCGATATCATCGCCGAATTCCTGCCGCAGCTGCTCCAGCGTAGAATCGGTATCCTCCACCACATCATGGAGGATGCAGGTGATAATGCTGGCATCATCCAGCTGCAAATCGGCCAAAATCTCCGCCACGGCCAAAGGATGCATGATATAATGCTCGCCGGAATCCCGCGTCTGGCCCCGGTGGGCATGGCAAGCCAAAGCATAGGCCCGCCTGATGGCGTCCGTGTCGCTGGTGGGATTATAGCTTTCGATCTTGGCAATAATGCTGGCAAACAGCTCATCGGCCAGATGATCGGTAGTCACCACATTATCGGCATTGCTATCGGAGTTCACGGCATGCATAAAATCACCTGTAATTATCGCAGATTTCTTAAATATCATCATATCATAAAAACAAAACAGAGGAAAGAACAAAATGTCCTTTCCCCTGCTTTAATCTGATTTTTAGATGCGGCGATGCGCGGATTGAGTCCTTTCCAATTCTTCCAGCAAGTAGTCATTGAGGATGCGGATATAGGTGCCCTTCATACCCAAAGAGCGCACCTCGATCACGCCGGCGCTTTCCAGCTTGCGCAAGGCGTTGACGATGACGGAACGGGTGATGCCCACCTTGTCGGCAATTTTGGAGGCCACCAAGAGCCCATTAGAATCACCCAGCTCATTAAAAATATGCTCGACAGCTTCCAGCTCGGAATAGGAGAGAGTATCGAAAGCAATGCTGACCACAGCCCGCTGGCGGGAGATATCCTCCACCTTTTCCACCTTGGCCCGCAGAATCTCCATGCCGATGACCGTGGCGCCATATTCGGCCAGAATCAGATCGCCATAATCGAATTCGCCGGTTTTAGAAAGCACGAGAGTGCCCAAACGCTGACCACCGCCTACGATAGGAACGATGGTACTGTATTTATTCTGTAAAAAGCAAGCATTATGCACACCAAAAACACAAAATCCATCGCCGTTCATGTTAACTTTTGTCTCCGCGACACGCAAAAGATCGTCGTTATGCTTGTCCGGAAAATGGGAGTCCAGCTTGACAATATCTTCCATGGTAGGACAATAGAAATTTTCCATAAAGGCATATCCCAAAACCTTTCCCTTGCGCCCGACGATGTAGATGTTGGTGTTGATGGTTTTACATAACTTTTCGGCCATTTCCGCAAAACTGATGGGATGGCCGGCCGCCTTTTGGATGATCTTGTTAAGCTCCCTGGTCTTTTCCAATAAATTCTTCACAAAATATCGCTCCTTCAAAAACATGTACTATTGTGTACTATATTAAGACTATTCTAAATATAATATTCAACATCAAATGACAAAATCCTTTAAAGATAAAAATTATTATAAGTATTGTCAATAAATGATGCCCATATTGTAGAAAATTGTCGGATGAATACTCAAGAAAAGACCGCTCACGCGCAAATGTGCCAAGGAGCGGTCTTATGTGCTTATTAGACCCTAAATTTATTTATCCCTCATAAAGGTTGGCAAATCTATATCCCCCAAGGACATCGGTTTGATGGTAACTTCCGGCAATTCGGAACTGTTGAAGCTGGGGCTGGGTTTTTCGCCGAAACTGGAGCCGGAAGCGCCGGTTGCCGATCTGCGGGAAGTGGAGGAAGAGCGGGAGTCGAAGCCGGTAGCAATGACGGTGACGCGGATCTCGTCTTCCATGGTGGAATCAATGCCGGAGCCAAAGATAATCATGGCGTCCGGATCGGCCACTTCGTAAATGAACTGGGCCGTTTCGTTGGCTTCGATCAAGCTCATGCTTTCACTGCCTGTGATGTTGAGCAAGATGCCTTTGGCGCCCTTGATGCTGGATTCCAGCATGCTGCTGGAGATAGCCGCTTCGGCAGCCTTGATGGCTTTGTTTTCGCCACTGGCCTGTCCGATGCCCATCCAGGCGCTGCCGGCATCTTTCATGATGGTCTTGACATCGGCAAAGTCCAGATTAATGAGGGCTGGCTTGGAGATGAGGTCGGCAATACCTTGGACACCTTGTCGCAAAACATCGTCCGCAATAGCAAAAGCATCATTCATAGTGGTCTTTTTATCAACAACTTGCAGTAATTTATCATTAGGAATGGTGATAAGCGTATCTACTTTTTCTTTCAGCTCGGTGATGCCCATTTCCGCCTGCTGAGCCCGACGTCGGCCTTCAAAACTGAAAGGACGGGTGACAACGCCAATGGTCAAAGCGCCTCTTTCCCGGGCCAGCTCAGCCACCACAGGAGCCGCGCCGGTGCCGGTGCCGCCGCCCATACCGGCCGTGATAAAAACCATGTCGGCATCATCAATAATGTTTAATATTTGTTCACGGCTTTCCTCAGCCGCTTTTTTACCAATTTCCGGATTGCTGCCGGCGCCCAGACCTTTGGTCAGCTTGGCACCGATTTGTACGACTGTTTCGGCGTTGGAATGGGAAAGGGCCTGCAGGTCGGTATTGATCACAACAAAATCAACACCATAGAGATTGCTTTTGATCATGCGGTTAACAGCGTTGCTGCCGCCGCCGCCCACACCTATTACTTTGATTTTGGCAAATTGGCCGGCCATAGTATCATCAAATTCCAGCATCCATAATCCTCCTTTATAATAAGCCCTTTGTCAAAACTATTTTTAATCAAAACTTAGGCATATTTACAGGTTTTAATTTGAATATTATAACAAATTTCCACAGAGAATGCAAATTCCCTGCTTGCAGAAAACATTTTTGGATATTTTTTCAACTTTTTTATTACAGTCAATCATTATAGTAGAAAATGACCGGCCTGTCAATAATGCTGACGTCGATATACTGGATAGAAGCCAGCTTACCTTCGGTTTTCTGCTGATTAAGAATGGAGGTGAAAAGTGTATATTTATCATTAAAATTCTGGGAATCGCCGATGCGGACCTCCACGCCGGACTCCAGATAGATCTTGATTTTCTGCGTATCCTCCACATTGATCTCGGCTATGCCCGCATAAATATTATCTTCCATCTGGCTGATGATATCAATACCGGACTTGATCTGGTCGCCGGAGAGTTCATAGCCGGGCATGACGCCGGAGGCGATATCCCTGACACCGGTGATCAAGGGATAATCGAGGCCACTGACGCTATTTTCGCGGGAAAGAATGGTCAGATCGGCCGCCAGGGTCAGAAAAGCCTCGCCGGAGACCACCACGGCCAACGGCTGCCGCTCCGTGACGGTGATGATGAGCTTGTCGGGCAAAAAGCGCCGCACCTTGGCCTCCTCTACATAGCTGTTAAGCTCCAGCCAATCCTCGGCCCGCTGGGTCTGATTGGCAAAGATGCTGATACCCTCCTGCAAACCGGACAGCTCGATCAAATGGCCAGCATCCGTATATTGGTTGCCGCGCACCTCAATTTCCCGGGTGTTGAAGAAGGGAGAGTTAACGAAAAAATAACCGCCCGCCAGACATAAAAGCAGCAAAATAGTGATGGGCACCAAACGCATGCTGCCTGCCCGGCGCCGCTTTTGCCGCTCCAGCTCTAAGGAAGTGATCTTTCTGGGGGCGGCTTGTTGCCGCATCCGCTGGGCGGAACTTGTCCTGCCGCCGGTTGTACGCGTCCTTGCGCCCGCAGGCTGTGGCCGCTCGCCATAATAGTTCTCATCCGGGCGCTTGTGGCCGGCCGGCCTTTGATCCCCAGATTGAGAATCCTCAAGAAATGGCCTCTGCCTCCTATTATTGCCACTATGTAAATTTCGCCTTTTATCCACCATGATTCCCTCAAAAAAAGTTTTTCCAGGCACAACGCAAAGCCGCCAGGCTTGTCCATTTATGTATTTGATTTTTGCCGCAGAACCGGGTCTTGCGGCAATAAAAATCAATAGCCATATTATTATAATTATAACAGAAAAAAATCATGATTGCGATATAAAAGTACGACTTGCCAAGTGTATTTTTTATTTCGCCATTCAGCAGGGACAAATATCGGGCTGCCGCAAGCTGATTTCCTCTGTTTCCGCCGCAGGCACCGCTTGCCTTTTTATATCGGCGCCCAAAGAGGCCAGGGAGCGCTCCAGATTCTGATAGCCTCGGTCGATATAAAAGACATTTTCCACCACGCTTTCCCCCGCTATGGACAAAGCCAAAAGCACCAGCGCCGCACCGGCGCGCAGATCGGTGGCCTGCACTTTGGCCGGATTAAGTCTTTTTTTGCCTTTGACCACGGCATGATCGCCGGCGATGCGGATATCGGCGCCCATGCGTAACATTTCTTCAGCATGGCGGAAGCGGTTCTCGAAGATATTTTCCGAGATGACGGCAGTGCCCTGTGCCGCAGTCATCAAAGCCATATACTGAGCCTGCATATCGGTAGGAAAGCCTGGATAAGGCATGGTACACATATCGGCCGCCTGCGGTCGGCGGCAGCATTTGACGCGCAGGCCCCGCTCATCACCACTGATGAGCACGCCGGTCTCTCGCAATTTGGCCGTCACGGCCTGCAAATCATGCTCGCTGTAACCGGTGAGCAGTATATCGCCGCCGGTGATGGCCGCCGCCACCATCATGGTGCCGGCCTCGATACGGTCGCAGCGGATGCGATGATGAGCGCCGGAAAGCCTGGGCACGCCGTCGATGATGATAGTATCACTGCCATCCCCCTCGATACGCGCGCCCATCTTGCGCAAAAAGTCGGCCAGATCCACAATCTCCGGCTCTCTGGCGGCATTGCAGATAACGGTCTGCCCAGGTATGCGCACGGCGGCCATGATGGCGTTTTCCGTAGCGCCGACACTGGGAAAATCGAGACAAATCTTGCCGCCGGTCATTTTTTTGGACTTGGCCTCGATATAAGAGCCGCTGTTTGAAGTCTCCACACCCATCTGAGATAAAGCCATAAGATGATAATTCATAGGCCGCAGACCAATGGCACAGCCGCCGGGGAAGGGCAGCGAAAGGCGGCCGAAACGGCTTATGAGAGGACCAAGTACCAAGTTAGAAGCGCGCATTTTTTTCATCAGATCTTCCGGCGGCTGCTGATTTTTTAGGTTTTCAGCTTTGACCACCAAAGAATCACCCAGCCAGATGATACTGGCTCCATAATGGCGCAGTATTTCGCACATGACGAAAACATCTTCCAACAAAGGTACATTGTCCAGAACGCATTCCCCATCGGAGAGCAAAGAGGCTGCTAAAATAGGCAAAATGGCGTTTTTGGCGCCATTTATTGCTATTTCTCCAACCAAAGGGGATCCTCCGTTTATGACAAATCTCTGCATGCTGCACCCCTCTTTAGTAGTATTCAGCTGATTATTTTGCCTGGATGAATTCCCCCACCACTTTCACTTCCGGCTCCAAACGAACACCATGAGCCTGGAATACGCGCTCCTGCACCTCTTTTATCAGGGACTTGACATCCTCAGCCGTAGCCCTGTCGATATTAACGATGAAGTTGCCGTGCTTTTTGGAGACCATAGCACCGCCTTTACGCAGCCCGCGCAGGCCGGTCACTTCGACCAGTCTGCCGGCATGATCGCCGTCAGGGTTGCGGAAGACGCTGCCGCAAGAAGGGAATTCCAGCGGCTGCTTGAGGCTCCTCAATTGCAGCCACTCTTTTATTTTGGCCATGCTCTCCTCTTTATTACCGGACGGCAGAGAGAGATGCACGGTAGAGACCACCGCCGGCACAGCAAAAAGCTTGCTGTACCGATAGGCAAAATCCAACTCATCAGCTGTTATCTCGTATCTGCTGCCATTATATTCGATGACGGTGACTTTGGTTACAAATTCGCCGATGGTATTTCCGTAAGCACCGGCATTCATGCGCACAGCGCCGCCGATGCTGCCTGGTATACCAGCCGCGAACTCGATGCCGGCCAAAGAACGTTCGGCTGCCTCCAAAGCCAAAGTACGCATCAGCATGCCTGCTTGAGCGCAGACATTGCCGCCGCGCCAGGTGGCCGCGGCATAGGCCGGCCCCATCTTAATCACAACACCGCGCAGGCCCAAATCGCTGACCAAAAGATTGGAGCCATTGCCAATAACCAGGTAGGGTAGCTGATGCTTATAGAGAAAGGCCATCACGTCCATGATCTCTTGCTCCGAGGAGGGCAAGAGCATAAAATCGACCGGCCCGCCGATACGCCAGGTGGTATGGTCTTTCATCGGTTCGTCGACCAAGACCGGCAGGCTCAGCAGCTGCTGCAATTGCTGCCGCAAAGCGGTTTTTTCTTTATCCATGGGCTTACCTCCCCTTTTTACGCCCGGCAAATTTCTCGCCGGCCCGGCGGATATTGCCAGCGCCCATAATCAAAAGCAGGTCGCCGGGCTGAGTATATTGCTGCAAAAGCTCCAGCACATCGGCCTCAGTGGCCGCATAGAAGACGTTTTGCTGGCCTTGGGCCTTGGCCTCATCGACGATCAGCTGGGAAGTAACGCCGGGGAGGGGCCGCTCGAAGGCCGGATATATCTCATTGATAATGGTAATATCGCATTGGCCAAAGGCGGCCGCGAATTCCTTATACATGGACTTGGTACGGGTATAGCGATGGGGCTGAAAAACACCCACTATGCGCTTTGCGCCTAGGTCACGCGCCGATTTGACGGTGGCCCGAATCTCTGTGGGATGATGAGCATAGTCGTCGATGACGCGCACGCCGTCCACCTCGCCCAACAGCTCGAAGCGGCGGCCTGTGCCTACAAAGCGGGACAGCGCCGCAGCCAGTTCGGCAAAATCGAATCCCAGATAACGGCCGATGGCGATGGCCGCCAGAGCATTGGATATATTATGCTCGCCCGGCACAAAAAGATCCAGCCGGCCCAGCGGTTTTTCTTTTTCATAAACGGTGGCGCTGATGCCGTCACAGCGGAACTCCAGATCTTTGGCCTGATAATCGGCCTCCTTGGTCAAGGCATAGGTGATATAGTTGGCAGGAACCCTGTCTTTAAGGGCCCGCACATTGGGGCAATCAAGATTGACCACAGCCAAACCGTCGGGCGGCAGCTGTGAGATATATTGCTCAAAAGCCTCTATAATATTTTCCAAGCATTGATAATGGTCCAGATGATCGGGCTCGATATTGGTAACAATGGCAATGGCAGGATTAAGCAGCAAAAAAGTACCATCGCTCTCATCAGCTTCGGCCACCAGTTGGCCGCCGCCTCCGCCTTTGGCATTGCTTTTCAGCTGTGGCAAAGTGCCGCCGATAATCACCGTAGGGTCGGCTCCGACCAATTCCAGCATCAGGGCGATCATGCCGCTGGTGGTGGTCTTGCCATGTGCGCCGGCCACGCCGATGCTTTGGCGCAGGCTCATCAAAAAGGCCAGGGCCTCGGCCCTTTTATAGACGGGCAGACCCCGCCTTTTGGCCTCGTCCAGCTCTGGATTGCCGGGCTTGATGGCCGAGGAATAAATGACGGCCTCAATATCCGGGCCCAGGTTGGCCGCCTGATGTCCGATATAGATTTTGCCGCCCATATCACTAAGAGCGGCAGTCAGGGCCGAATCGGCGATATCGGAGCCGCTGATATCATAACCCATCGTCAGCAAAATTTTGGCGATACCGCTCATGCCGATGCCGCCAACACCGATAAAATACAGTTTTTTCCCTTCTAGATCAATGGTTTTCAACCATAACCCTCCTCTGATAACTATCTCTTTGCCAAACGCAAAGCTATATCTATGATATGTTGCAGGGCCTGCGGTTTACCTAAGCCGCTGGCCGCGGCAGACATTTTCAGCATTTTTTCCCGATCAGTGAACAGATTGCGCACGGCCTGCGTCAGCGATTGTGCGCTCAAATCCTTATCCTCGATCAACAGGGCGCCGCCGGCTTTTTCCACGGCCTCGGCATTCAAAAGCTGATGATTGGCCGCGGCATAAGGATAAGGCACAAGTATAGATGGCAAGCCGCGGCAGAGGATCTCCGCCAAAAAGGAAGCGCCGGACCGCCCTACCACCAGATCGGCGGCCGCCAAACCCTTTTCCATTTCATGCAGATAAGGCATCAGGTGCAGTCGCGGCTCCTGGGCCAACCCCTGATCTTTTGCCGCCGCCTTCATGGCCTCATATTTCTTTTCGCCCGTGATATGGATGATAAAAAGCCCATCGGCCAAAAGCGGCTTCCAGGCCCCGGACATGGCCGTGTTGATGGAGGCCGCGCCCTGTGAACCGCCCGTGACCACAAGCACCGGCTCCGAGGGGCCGATTTGCCAGCATTCCCTGGCTTGGTCCCGTTGGGCCTCGATAATGGACGGCCGCACCGGCAGGCCGGTTATTTCTATTTTATGCCTGTGGCGGGCCGCAAACAACTCCCCGGCCGCGGCAAATGTCAGACAAATTTTATCGGCGTTTTTTGCCAAATTGCGGTTAGAAAGGCCCGGCGCGGCATTTTGTTCATGAATCATCGTATGTATACCCAGCTTGACGGCCGCCTTCATCACCGGCCACGAGGCATAGCCGCCGGTGCCGAAAACCACCTGCGGGGCACATCTGCGCAAAATCTCGGCGGCCTCTTTGCTACCGCGGCGATTGGCAGCCAAATCTTTGAAGATGGCAAGAGACTTGCGATGCAAAGGACAAGTCTCCACACCGATAAAATCGAAACCGGCCTTAGCGGCCAGCCGCTCTTCCGTGGAATCCTTGCCGCCCATATAAAGTATCTCGGCCTCGGCCGTCCGAGCCAGGCCGCCGGCGATGGCCAAAGCGGGATAGATATGCCCGCCGGTGCCTCCGCCCGTGACCACAAATCGCAAACCACTCATCTTTTGATCTCCGCATATCTCGACAGATTCAATAATATACCCATAGAAATCAGGCAAATAATCAAGGATGTGCCGCCATAGCTGATAAAGGGCAGCGTAACACCCGTGACGGGCAAAAGTCCGGTGACCACGCCCAGATTGATAAAAGCCTGCAAGCCGATCATGACGGTGGCCCCAAGGGCCAAGAGGGAGCAGAACATATCCTTAAGTCCGATGGCCACCATCAAACCGCGCCATATCAGTATACCAAATAATGCGATGACAAACAAGCACCCTAAAAAACCCATTTCTTCGGCCAAAACAGAAAAAATAAAGTCTGTGTAGCCCTCCGGCAAATAATACCATTTGGAGCCGCCCGCGCCCAAACCGACACCGGTCAGCCCGCCATTACCAATGGCCAAAAGCGACTGTACGGTCTGAAAACCGTCGCCCAAGGGATCCTTCCAAGGATCCAAATAGGCAGCGATACGGTTGGCACGGAATTCCGTATTGGCGATGACGGCGATACCGGCCGCAAAGCCAATACCTACCGTCGCACCCAGATATTGCCAGCGCACGCCGGCGCAATACATCATGATGACGGCAGTCACGGCGATGATGGAGGCGGAACTGAGCGCATTCTGAGCAAAAACCAACAGCGCCGCCACCAGCGTCAAGGCGATGCAGGGCAAAAACCCGCGTGTAAAGCTGGCCATACTCTTCTGATGATCGCTGCATATTTTGGCCAGCAGCAGTATCATGGCTAATTTGCAGACCTCGGAAGGCTGGAAGCGGAACCCGGCCAGATTAAGCCAGCGCTCAGCGCCGCCGGCCGATTCGCCGGAGCCGCTGAAAAGCACCAAGAGCAAAAGGATGATGACCAGGCCAAAAATGGGCCAGGCCAATTTCTTATATACTTTATAATTGATCTTATAGGCGATAAACATGGCGATCAGGCCCAGACCGGCATTTTTGGCCTGTGATTTAAGATAATAGTAGGGATCGCCATAATCATACTGCGCCAGATATTGACTGGAGCTGAAGACCATGATGATACCGATGCCTAAAAGGGCCATCACCACAAAAAATATCCACCAATCCGGCGATTGTCTTTTGATCTCCACGAAGCTTCCTCCTTATTTTCCCGCCAGAACCAGATCCTTAAACACTTTGCCTCTCACTTCAAAATTCTTAAACATATCCCAACTGGCGCAAGCCGGGGACAGCATAACGATATTGCCGGCCTTAGCCTGGGCTTGGGCCTTAAAAAAGGCCTCCTCAAAACTGTCGCACAGGATAAAATCCTGATCGCCAAAGCCGGCCGCCCGGGCCGCCGCCGCCAATTCCTCTTTGGCCTCGCCCAAAAAAGAGAAAAAGACCACACGCCCCTTGGCCGTTTGCATGAGGGCGGAAAAATCATTGCCCTTATTGCGGCCGCCAGCCACAAGGATGATGGGCCGCTCATAGGCCAAAAGGGCCTTGATCGTGGAATCAGGATTGGTGCCCTTGGAATCATTGATATAGAGCACGCCGTCGATCTCGGCCACGCTTTCCAGCCGATGCTCCACGCCGCGGAAGGCGCGCAGACTGGCAGCGATGGCCGGCGGCTCGATGCCGAAGACAAAGGCCGCGGCGGCTGCCGCCAGGGCATTCTCCAGATTATGACCGCCTTTTATGTATATGTCTTCAGCGGGCAAAAGATTTATCTTTTTCTCGCCCAAAGCCATGACAATTTGCCCATTTTGGCAAAAAACGCCTTCTGCAAGCTGGTTTTGGCGGCTGAAATAAATGACTTTACTGTGCAGCCGCCCCCCCACTTGGCGTACGGCCTCATCGTCATAATTAAGTATAGCAAAATCGCTTTGGCTTTGATTTTGGAATATCTTTTCTTTGGCCGCCAGATAGCCGGCCATGTCGCCATGCCGATCCAGATGATCGGGCGCAAGGTTCAGGAAAAGCCCCACCTTGGGCGCAAAATATTGGCAGTCTTCCGCCTGAAAGCTGGAAACTTCGACCACAATGGCGCCTTTATGCCCCTCCACGAGGCCGATCAGCGGTCTGCCAATATTGCCGCCCACCAGCGTATTGATACCGGCATCGCAGAAGATTTTATAGACTAGCTCCGTGGTTGTGGTCTTGCCATTGGTGCCGGTAATAGCCACAAAGGGAGCTTTAGCAAAGCGATAGGCCAGCTCCAAATCGCCGATGATAGGCAGGCCGCTGGCATGTAAAAGCCTCATCAGCGGCGTGGTATGGGGCACGCCGGGGCTTTTAACGGCCAGCTGCCAATCGACGGCCTGGGGCAGGGAGTCATTTAAGAGCAGGCTTAGGCCCTGATCTGCCAGCGCCAAAAGCTCCGGCGCCAGCTCGGCGTCACTTTTACTGTCGGCCAGCGTCACCTGCGCTCCCTTATCTAGTAAAAAGCGGCATACCGCCTGCCCACTGACGCCGCCGCCTATGACTATAACCTTTTTATCTTGTAATTGCAAAGCCAGCATAATATCTCCTTATAGATAGAGCTTGTCCTCCTCGTTCAGATTGACAACAGCAGCAAAGTTAAAGCCGTAAAAATAGCGGAAAAAAGGCAAAACACCCTGACCACCTTGGTTTCCGGCCAGCCCTTCATCTCAAAATGATGATGCAGCGGGCTCATCTTAAAGATTCGCTTGCCTGTTAGCTTAAAGCTTATGACCTGCAAAGCCACGGAAATGGCCTCCACCAGATAGACGCCGCCCAAAAGCAAAAGGATAAATTCGGTTTTCGTTAAAACCGCCAGCGCTACCACAGCGCCGCCCAAGGCCAAAGAGCCGGTATCGCCCATAAAGATCTTGGCCGGATGATGGTTATAAAAAAGAAAGCCCAGGCAACAGCCAACCAAAGCCATGGAGCCGACCGCCAGATCCTGATAATTGGCCGTGGCCAGAGGCGGATTTTGCATGGCCACCATGGTGATGAGGGCAAAGCCCAAAAAGACGAAAAAGGAAACGCCGGCCGCCAGCCCGTCCAAGCCATCGGTAAGATTGACGGCATTGACCATGCCCACCAAAAAGACGGCCATCAGCACATAATAGAACCAACCCAGATCGATACTGAGATCGGTGGCCGGAATAATGATCTCGGTGCCTCTGCCCAGTACCTGGCCGGCCAAAAGCAAAAAGATCACGATCACGGCAAATTGCAGCACCAGTTTTTGTTTAGCACGCAGTCCCAAGGAGCGTTTGAATCCGACTTTTAGCATATCATCGGCAAAACCGATGAGTCCAAAGCCCACAAAAGAGAAAAGGATCAGCCAGGATGATGGCGACCCATCCCCCAACAGCAGTAGCGGGATGATGAAAGCGGGGAAAAAGAGCAATCCTCCCATTGTCGGCGTACCAGCCTTATAAAAATGGGCTTGCGGCCCGTCATCCCTGATAGTTTGTCCAAATTTCAGCCGCCGCAAAATCGGGATAAAAAGCGGCCCTAAAACAATAACAATGGCCGCGGCCAAAATCAAAGCGATATAAAAAGGTGCCATTACACTACCTCATTTATAAAGAATTATTATTTTGCGTCTAAAAGTTGATGCAGCAACTCCCTGGCCACTTCTCGATCGTCGAAATGCAGTACCTGGCCCATAACCAGCTGATAGTCCTCATGGCCCTTGCCGGCAATCATAATCAGATCGTCTTTGCCTGCCATCTTGATGGCCGCCTCAATAGCCGCGCGCCGGTTTTCCTCGCACAGATAACGTCCGCCACCTTCCTTAACCCCAACTTCGATCTCATCAATGATGGCAAAGGGATCCTCGGTGCGCGGATTATCGGAAGTGATGATGGCAAAGTCACTCATCTGGGCTGCGATTTTGCCCATGATGGGACGCTTGGTACGGTCGCGGTCGCCGCCGCAGCCAAAGACGCAAATCAGATGGCGCGGATTCAGCTCACGTGCCGATGTCAGCACATTCAAAAGTCCGTCCGGCGTATGGGCATAGTCCACCACCACTTTAAAATCCTGTCCTTCGTCCACCAGCTCGAAACGGCCCGCCACCTGCGGCACTTTGGCCAAATCAGCCGTGATTTGCTGCAAAGGCAGCCCTTCGGTCAAAGCTACCGCCACGGCCGCCAGGGCATTATAGATATTGAATTTACCAATCAGCGGCACATGCATTTGCCGTTTTTGCCCTTGATAGATAAAAGAAAAGTCCGTGCCGCCGGCCGTAAAACTAAAGTCGGCTATCTGCAGCGTGGCGCCTTCTTTCATGCCATAAGTCCAGGTCGGCACTTGGGAAGCGGCCAAAAAATATTCAGCTGCCGGATCGTCGATATTGACAACGGCATATTTGCCAGCTTCGGGCTGGAGCAGGGAAAAGAGCTTGACCTTGCTGTCGCGATAATCCTCCCAGGTCAAATGATAATCCAAATGATCCTGAGTCAGGTTAGTAAAAACCGCGCCGTCGAAATCGCAGCAGCAAACCCTGCCCTGCTTTAAGGCATGGGAAGAGACTTCCATGATCACATTTTGACAATTTTCCTCCTCCATAATGGCCATCAGCTCGAACAGCTCTAGTGATTCCGGCGTGGTGTGGGAGGAAGGCAAAATTTTGCCGCCCGATTGATTGTTGATGGTGCCGATAAGTCCGCATTTGCTGCCGGAACTTTCCAGCAGCCATTTGATGAGCTTGGTGGTAGTGGTTTTGCCATTGGTGCCGGTGACGCCGATGAGGCGCAGGCGCAGGTCGGGATGACCGAACCAGCCGGCAGCCAGCAAAGCCAAAGCCCGACGGCTGTTCCTAGCCAAAAGCAGCGGAAAACCGGCAGGCAAGCCTGCCACTTCGTGCTCGGCCACGGCGGCGATGGCGCCTCTATCCACAGCCTGCTTAATATAGTCATGTCCGTCAGCCTTCTCGCCGGAAATAGCGACAAATAAAGAGCCCGGATGCGCCTTACGGGAATCATAACAGATGCCGCTGATTTCCGCGCCGCCGTCAAAGACATTAGGATTGAGCAGAGAATCGCCTAAACAGGCTATAAGTTCTCCTAATTTCATATAGATTCCTCCTTCGCTATTCCCCCGATTATCGACATATCTCAAACATTGCCTATCAATTTCTGGTATTAGGGTCCGCTGCTGGCCGTGGTATCTGGCTCGCGGAATTTAACGGAGACAACGGTACCGGCAGCGACTTCCTTGCCGGGTATAGGGTCTTGCTCATAAGCCTCGCCGGAAGTACCGGTTGCAGCAATCGAGAGGCCCAGACAGCCCAAAAGTTGTGTGCTCTCACCCAGTCTCATACCCGTCAGATCCGGCACAGTGATCTTACCGGAGCCGCTGACTTCTCCTAGGCGCAAGACAACCGTAGTCCCGCTTTTCACCGTGGCATTACCGGCCGGTGTCTGTGATTTAACCACGCTACCCGAACCGGAGGTTTGCGGCTCCAGCCCTAGCGTTTTTAAAGCCTTAACGGCATTATTGGCATTGACATTGGTAAAATCAGGCAACTCGACTTTTTTAACCTGGTTGCTGCCGGAGGAGCCTTTTTCCTGGGAAAATTCGGGCACCACACCCATATAATGCAGCGTATCTTCAACCACTGTCTTAAAGACGGGGGCCGCCACCTGACCGCCCTGATAGAGATAACCGCTGGGCTCGTCGAGTATAACCAGGCACACAATCTGCGGATCATCCACCGGTGCGATACCGATGAAGGATGCTACGTATTTGCCGTCTATGTAGCCACCGGCTCCGGCCTTTTGCGCCGTACCGGTCTTGCCGCCCACGCGATAGCCCTCGACATAAGCCTTGCTGGCCGTGCCTTCGGAAACAACTTTTTCCAGCAGACCGACCAAAGTTTTGGAAGTATCTTCGGATATAACCTGGCGCACTTTCTGCACCTCAAAATCCTGGACAATATTACCTTCCTGATCTTTAACCTGATAGACCAGCTGCGGCTTCAGCAGGGTGCCGCCATTGGCCACAGCAGAGACGGCAGTCACCATCTGGATGGGTGTAACGGCGATACCTTGGCCGATGGCGATGGTGGCGATATTGATGCGTTTGAGGTTTTCCTCGGCGATCATGATGCCGGAAGCCTCACCCGAGAGATTGATACCGGAGGTTTTACCATAACCAAAGGCCCTGATATATTTGTAAAAAAGTCCCTTCTCTTTATCTTCGATGCGCAGCCCCACCTGCACAAAACCGGGATTGCAGGAATTTTGGATGATCTCGGGAAAAGTCTGAAGACCATGAGGGTTATAGCTGCGCCAGCACTTGATGGTCTCGGAGCCAACCTTGGCATAGCCGGGATCATAAAAGGTGTCTGTTAGTTTGACCACATTTTCCTCCAAAGCCACGGCCGCCGTGATAATCTTAAAGGTGGAACCTGGCTCATAGGAATCGCTGACCAGTATATTACGCATATCGGAAGAAGCGTATTGCTGATAATTGTTGGGGTCATAACCGGGTCGGCCGGCCAGAGCCAAAATCTCGCCGGTATTAGGGTTCATTATAAGGATGGCCGCCTTTTTGGGAGCGCCGTCCGCAGCCATCAGCCGATCCAACTCACGCTCACAGAAATACTGGATGTTTTCGTCGATAGTCAATACGATATCATAGCCGTCCTTAGCTGGTGTATATTCGCTTTTGCCCTGCTGTATCTCCTGATTGCGGGCATCATATTCGGCCGTGATGCGGCCGGCCACCCCGGCCAAAGTACCATTATAGGAATACTCGACGCCCTCCAGCCCATCATTGTCGATGCCGGCAAATCCCAACACATGGCAGGCCAGCATATCTTTAGGATAATAACGCTGCGTCTCGTTGACGATACTGATACCGTCAAGATCAGCAGCCTCGATTTTTTCCGCCTTGTCGAAATCAGCCTTGCGCTTGATCCAAACAAAAGAGTTTTTGGAAGTGATCTTTGCCAGCACATCATCATATTTCAAGCCCAAAGTTTGAGATAAAAAAGTGGCAGTTTCTTCAGCATTTCCCGCCTTTTTGACCTCCGTAGGATTAGCCGCGATGGAGTCTGCGGTCACGCTGATGGCCAATTTGGAACCATTCCTGTCATAGATTGTCCCTCTGTCAGCGGAAACAGCCAAATCCCTAGTACGAAGCTCTTCTGCTTTTTGCTGCAAGTCACTGCCCTGCACGAACTGCACATATGCCAACTTACCCAACACCAAAAGGAGCATAACCAAGATAACGACCAGCACTATGGCGATTTTGCGTCGAGTATTGATCTTAACCGGTGCCATAAATTACACTCCTTGACAATTATTGCCTCTATTCATCCCAACCCTTCATCACAAATAGGATCCTTGGCAGCAAAACTTTCAGCCGTCGATCCCCAAAAGGGATGCCAACACATCCAAAAGAGAGCCGCCGGAGCCCGCCTGGTCCGCTACCGCCGCATCATTGGCTGCCGGCTGGGAGGTAGTAGCAGCGGCTGCCTCGGCGGTAGTCAAACCAGCATTGTAGTCTATATAAATGATATCTGATGATTGCAAATTGACCATGCCCAATTGATTAACAGCATATTCTTCGATGCGATTCAAAGAGCTAAGCTGTTCCACTTCCAGCTCCAGCTTTTGCGATTGGCTCTCCATAGCCGTGATCGCCTCTTTGGTTTTATTGATCTCATAACCGACAGAATTTACCTGGGCCTCGGCCATGACACAGCAAAAAAGCAGGGCCAGCACCACCGCCGTAATGATGGCAATCAGCTTGCGGTCTTTGTGTAGGACTTGCTGCTTTTTACGCTCTTTGGGCATCACTTGCAAACCAGGATCTTGCTGCTGCCCCTTAGGTTCCGGCAGGCGTAAAGCGGTGGATGAATTTTGTCTTTTGACTGCTATCACTCTATGCGACCTCCTTCACGATTATGCTCTGCTACTCTTTTATAATTTTTCCGCTACACGCAGCTTGGCGCTGCGGGCACGTGGGTTAGCTTCGATTTCCTCATCCGTAGGTATGATAGGTTTACGATTGACCAGTCTCACGCTGGCCTTATGTCCGCAAATACAGATCGGTGTCTTAGGCGGACAGATGCAATCGGTCGCCAAAAGGCGGAACCTGTCCTTGACGATGCGGTCTTCCAGTGAATGGAAGGTGATGACGGCCAGCCTGCCACCTGGTGCCAAGGCCGAGGCAGCCGCTTCTATGGCCCGTTCCAGTACGGCCAATTCGTCATTGACAGCGATACGGATAGCCTGGAATGTGCGCTTGGCCGGATGCTGATCTTTCTCGCGCGCACCCTGCGGAATGGCCGCCTTGACGGCTCGCACCAGCTGAGAGGTGCGCTCTAGCGGCTCTTGTTTCCTGGCCTCCACGATCATCTGCGCGATCCGCTTGGCCCACTTTTCTTCACCGTATTTATAAATTATCTCCGTCAACTGCGCTGCATCATAGCTGTTGACCAACTCCCGCGCACTGAAAGGCTGGGAGCGATCCATACGCATATCCAATGGCGCATCCTGCATATAGGAAAAACCTCGTTCCGGCTCGTCCAGCTGATGAGAGGAAACGCCTATATCCAGCAAAATCCCTTGCGGCGCGCCCCAGCCTACTTCTTGCACAACCTGCTGCAACTGGGCGAAATTAGCTTTGACGATGCGTGTACGTTCGGCAAATGATGCTAAAACCAGGCTGCCGGCTGCGATGGCCTCATCATCCTGATCGATGGCGATCAGACGGCCGTCCGGCGCAGATGCTGCGAGAATTGCCCTACTATGGCCGGCGCCGCCCATGGTGCCGTCCACATAGAGTCCGCCGCTTCGAGGTGTCAAGGCCTCGATGACTTCTTGCAAGAGCACTGGCTGATGCCAGAAAGTTCCACTCATGCCGTCACCGCCTAAAAAGTGATATCCAGATCAAGATCGGCCAATTTTTCTGCCACTTCTTCATATTGTTGGCCGGCCTTGTCACTGTATTGCTGCCAGATTTCCTGATCCCAAATTTCTATGCGGCTGGATACGCCGATGATCACGATATCCTTGTCCAACCCCGCATACTGACGCAGATTGGCCGGCAAAAGAGCCCGCCCCTGCTTGTCCGCGCTGGTTTCTATCGCTCCGGAAAAAAAGACACGGGCAAAAGACCGGGCGTCGGCTCTGGTGGAGGAAAGTTTTTGCAAGTTGGCAGCCACCTTTTTCCATTCAGCCATAGGATAAACAAAAAGGCATTTATCCAGGCCTTTGGTCAGCACAAAATCACTTCCCAATTCCGCACGGAATCTGGAAGGTATGATGATGCGGCTTTTTTCGTCTATGGAATGTTGATATTCTCCCATGAACATATGGCTTGACCTCTTATTATGAATTGTGTGGTTATAGTTTGTGAAGCATTTTCCACTTTACTCCACTTTACTCCACTATGATTATATTCTATTCGTTATGCCTGTTCCTTTTCCTTTTTTTTAAAGTAACTTTTTAAATATTTTTTCATTATTAATGGATAAAAAAACAAACATATACGACAAAAAAGAGGCTGCTGCGGCGGCAAGACACAAAAAAAGACCCCGATTCATGATCGGGGTCTTGCTTTTTTCGGATAAAAAGACGAAATCTATTCGGTTGTGTCTGTAGCTGTCGCGTCTTGGCCTGCTGCATCTTGAGCGGCCGCAGCAGCTTCTTGCTCATAGGCTGTCCATTGGGCTATGATATTATCCACGGTAGTGCGGTTAGCATCATCCTGGGGCAGGGATTCTTTGTATTCGTTAAGAAAAGCCACGGCGGCATCCAGCCCTTCCAGGCCATAGATAACATAAGCATACTGATAATTGATCTCGATATCGCTGGGCGCCAATTTTAAGGCGCTGACAAAAGCTGCGCGGCTGGGGTCATTTTCGCCGGCGAAGAAGTACATAAGTCCTTGAGAGGCATAAATATCGGCCTTACCCTTATCATTAAGTTCGGCCGGCGCCGTATCCAAAGAACCCTGATAATATTTAGCGGCTTGGGACGCGGCAGAGGCCATATTGGCCGAGTCATTCAGTTTCAAATAAGCTTCGGCCAGGGACTTATAGAGTTCAGCCATATTTCTATTTTCCGAGAAGGTCCATTTAGCGCCCTCCGGTTTTGAGGCATCAGTGATAGCTTCTTTCAAAGCATCGACCTGGGCCTGAATATTAGCGCCATCGGCGCCGGTGTTCTTCAAAGCGCTGAAATCTGTTTTATTGGCACCCATAAAAGCAAAAGAGGATACCAAACCAGCAGCTAAAACAATAACAACAATCAATACCACTTTGCGATGGCGCTTAATACCCCTTCGCATATCTTCCATTGTCACGGATAAGTCCCTCCCAAATTCTTGTATTACAGTCAATTCCTTGAATTTTGCTATAACATATCAATTATAGCCGAAATCCTGTCCAAAGGCAAGGGCCTTTTACCTCAGCCTCTATCACGGCCGCAAGCCGCAGCATGCGGGCAAGAGCCGCCACCGGCGCAAACAGATTCTTTATAACAATGGCTGATGCGCAGGGAGCTAAAGATTTGCTGCTTTTGCTTACTATGACAGTCGGGGCAGGCAACTTGTTCCCTATCGTCCATGGAACACCTGATATTATATTCGGCTTGGCAATGCAAGCAACGAAAAGTATAATTCGGCATAACCATCCTCCTTGGCGGTGACAACTTTTTCAAAGCTAGGACTGTTTTTTCAAAGCTAGAAATGTTTTTTGAGGCAGTCCTGGCAAATACCATATACTTCCAGTCGATGCGTATGCACGGAACCGGGAGCTGCCGGCAGGATGAGAGAGAGCATGGCTTTATTGTCCAGATTAAAATCCAGCACACAACCGCAGGATTCGCAGACAAAATGATAGTGCAGCTGAGGGTTGCCGTCATAACGGCTCTGATTCTTGCCATAATTCAGCTCCTGTATCTTGCCCTCTTCTTTCAACACCTGCAAATTGCGATAGACCGTGCCCAAACTAATATCGGCAATGTTTTTGCGCACCGACTGATAAATCCAATCAGCCGTAGGATGACAAGTGGTAGAAGCCAAGGTATCCATAATCAGCTTCTTCTGCTTGGTCATCCTTTTCTGCTTAATTTCCATGAAACCATACACCTCGTTTCAGCTTCAATTCAATATCTGGGGGGTTTTCAGAGCGATATTTTCCTCGGACCACAATTCCAAATCCTTACCGAGAATCTGCTGCACCTTGGTCAAAAGGCTGTAAAAGCGCGTCTCCGCATATAAAAAATCGCTGATGATGGGCTCTTTAGCCAAATCCTGATAAATCTGCTCAAAATCCTGCGTATCCTCGATAGAATCCTCACCGTATAAAGTGGCCAAATGCAGCTGCAACTGCTGTTGGCGAAAATCGGCCAACAAATAGGAGCAGTCTTTATTTTTCTGCAAATTTTCGCGCGCTTTGTTGTAGGCAGCAAACTCATCGCTCTGAGCCAATAATTCCGCCAGCTTATTAGCATAATAGTTGATGTCGTCACGCACATTGGAGCCATTGGCGGATTTGTTTTCTTTTGTCATAAAATATCACCTACTTTGCCTATATCATAACATTTATATTGAACATTATCAATAGCAATTATTATTATTGCGGTTCTTCCAGTTTCTCTTCCAGCCAGGATATCAGGTCTTCAACCAGCTGGGCCTGCTTTTCATCTACTGGTATTTGCCGCCAGATTGGCGCTATGGCTTCAGACAAAAGCGGCGCGTCGGGCAGGGCTCTTGCCAGCTCTGTGATCAGATCGGCATCCATGGCATCGGAAAAAAGAGCGGCTTCCCTGATCAGTCCCTGTTGGGCCAAAAGGCAAAGCTGAACCTCGCCCCAGAAGAAGCGCCGCTCAAAGCTCATAGAAAAGCGCGGCGCAGCGCCGAAACGCCATTGCCGGGAGGAAAACTTTTCATACAGGCTGCCCAAATCCAACAAGGAGGTATCCACAATTTGGGTTTCGCACTGGCAGCAACAAGCGGCAAAGGAGCGGCAAAGAGCTTCCCGCAAATCAGCCACCTGCATAGAAGGAGCCAGCTCCCGCAGATTGACGACTCTTTGCCGCAGGGACTCCACCCCTTTGGAGTGTATCTTCTCGGGCGAAGGCCGCAAATAGCGCTGCAAGGCAGATAAATCGCTTGCCACCAGCAAAGTCCCGTGATGGAGGGAATTGGCCCGCTGATGACAAAAGGCATTGCCGGAAAATTTACGGCCGGCGGCCAGCAAATCGTTGCGTCCGCTGAACTCGGCATCGATGTCAACAGCACGCACGGCCTGCAAAATGATGTTCAGCTGCGACTGCAGGTCATAATCGGCGCGGGGCCGGATAAAAGTAAAATTAAGATTACCCAGATCATGAAAGACGGCGCCACCGCCGGAAATACGCCGGGCCAAGTGTCCGCCGGCAGCAGCCAAGGATTGCCAATCACATTCTCGCCAAGCATTCTGATGGCGGCCGATGACCACGGTATTATGGTTCTGCCACAAATACAAAACAAATTCATGCGGCTGAACCTCATGCAAAAGCTGCTCTTCAAAGGCCTGATTATGCCAAGGTAAAGAGCAGGCGGAAATATATATACGGCCTATGGGCAAATCCATCTTCAGTCACCACCATATATTATAGCATTATAGCAGATTCTACATAAAACGGCATATTCCTTTTGCCAAAACCCGGTCATGCTTTTTCCCGTATGGCCAGGCACCATCAGCAGACAGCCGAATATTCTTTTATCAGTATAGTATTATAAGGAGTGAATTTAATGATTATTCATACCGTAGAACGAGGAGATACGTTGTGGCAAATAGCCAAAATGCATCGTGTCAGTTTAGATGCGCTCATAGCAGCCAATCCACAGATCATGGATCCCAACAAGATATTGCCGGGCACGCAAATTTATGTGCCAAGCCATGCCGGCCATCCGCGCGGCATCTGCCCCCTGGAACCACAGGCCGCGGAGCCCAGAGCGCAGGCTTCCATGCAGCCGCTCGAGGCCGACCCGCCCCTTATATATCAGGTAAATCCAGGGGAAAGCTGGCAGATTATAGCGGCCAGATATGGCTTAACAGTGGGGGAAATAAAGCGCTGCAATGGCCATCTGGCCAATGAGGAACTGGATTGCGGCCACAAGATTCTCATCCCCTGCCCTGCCCTGCCCACAAAAATGAAGGATCAATTTATGGAAAATACAGAGCCACAACAGTGTCCGGATAACTTCTCCAATACGCAGATTAGGCCATTGGCTCCAGGCAGCGGCCGCATGCTTTATTGTCCTTATTGCGGCAAAAAAATTCCCCTATCTTAATAAAAAAGGTCTTTAAATTATGAGGATTATTCCGGGGCCCATTTCCCCATAGACAACCCTACTATGCACAGGCCTGATAAACACCTCTTATTGGGAATTGAAATCAAACAAATCCCTGGTTCGGCAGGAATACCCTAATCGCTGAAGATGGGGCGAAAAATCACGCTTGCCCTTGCTGGATAACATCAGTTATATCCACCGATACAAAATCCACATATCATTTTAATGAGAGCTGCAAAAACCGAGCCGGCTGGTCCGGGCCCGGAAAACAGGCTGCGGGGAAGCGCCGTAGGCCCACTGCAAAATAACAGGTGCTTTTTAATCCGTATTTTGCAGATAACTTGGCATTAACACAACAAAGCTCCGGCAGTCGATGCTGCTGGAGCTTATGTATTTAATTATACGCTAAAATTAAGCACTTGTTAATCAATTTTAGGCAAAGAGTTGAAGCCGGCTTCCAGATCTGCATCGTTGGGGACATAGTCATCCATGTTACCATTGTTGAAAGATTGATATGCGGAAAGATCGAAAAACCCAGTTCCGGTCAGGCCGAAGACGATATTTTTGGCCTCGCCGCTGTCCTTGCACTTCAATGCCTCGTCCACTGCCACCTTGATGGCATGAGCAGATTCCGGAGCCGGCAGCGTGCCTTCACATTTGCAGAAAATCTTGGCTGCCTGAAACACGCTGTGCTGATTAACGGCCCGGGCCTCAAGATAGCCATCGTGATACAGTTTGGAAATAATAGGGCTCATACCATGGAAGCGCAGGCCACCAGCATGATTAGGCGAGGGAATGAAGCCATTGCCTAAAGTATACATGCTTATCAATGGCGTCATATTGCCGGTATCGCCAAAATCGTAAGCATAGCGGCCACGGCTCAAGGAAGGGCAGGAAGCAGGCTCTACGGCAATAAATCGGATATTGTTTTTTCCCTGTATCCGTTGGGCCATAAAAGGGGCGATCAGCCCACCCAGATTAGAACCACCGCCGGCGCAGCCGATGATGATATCCGGCATCACTTCATATTTATCTAATGCCAGCTTGGTTTCCTGACCGATTACGGACTGATGTAGCAGAACATAGTTGAGCACGCTGCCCAGCACATAACGGTAATTTTCGTTTTGCGAAGCCACTTCTAAAGCCTCGGAAATGGCACAACCAAGAGAACCTCCGGTATCGGGATGTGCCTTTAGGATACTACGGCCGATCGCCGTAGTTTCGGAAGGGGAAGCGACCACTTTAGCGCCATAAGTCTCCATCACAGTACGGCGCTGGGGTTTCTGCTCGGCGCTGACCTTAACCATAAACACCTTCAAATCCAGATCGAAGAAGCCGCAGGCCATCGCAAGGGCCGTACCCCACTGGCCGGCACCGGTCTCGGTGGTCAATCCGGTCAATCCTTGTTTCTTAGCATAATAAGCCTGGGGGATGGCAGAATTGAGCTTATGGCTGCCGGAGGTATTGTTACCTTCAAATTTATAATAGATATGGGCCGGCGTATCCAGCGTCTTTTCCAGATTATAGGCACGGGCCAGAAGCGATGGGCGGTACATGGCATAGAATGCCTGTACTTGCTCGGGAATATCTATATAGGGGTCGGTAGCGTTCAGTTCTTGGTCCACCAGATCTTGACAGAATACCCGGCTTAAATCATCGGCGCTCACAGGCTTCAATGTAGCCGGGTGCAGCATGGGAAGGGGCTGTTCTTTCATAAAAGCGCATAGATTAAGCCACTGGCGAGGCAGCTCCTGTTCTTTAAGGTATAGCTTGTAGGGAATAGTTCTCATACAATTGGTTCTCCTTTCAAAATATCATTTTATTATGCCAATGATATAGCAAGGGAAGTCCCGGAAAATAAAAAACCCCTGTCCCAAGCTTGGGACAGAGATGCTCTGCGGTGCCACCCAAATTGCCGGTCTTGCAACCAGCCGCTTTATCATATGCCATCACATATGCTCTGCTTGATCACGGACAGAGTGCCGTCGACTATTAGTCGCCCTCATGAGTCCATTCGCTTATCGACCTTGCGCCGCGATCTCACCTCCCGCGACTCTCTGTGGCTTAGTGCTTAATAAGTTACTATTCTCAATCATAGGTTTGCGTATTTAATTATGCTACAGTATATTATCAATAATATGCTTTGTCAATAGCGAAGCATAGTTTTATAAATTTTGTGGCTTCAGCCTAAAACAGCAAGCCGGAAAATTACAAGGTAAATGTGTTTATTATGCCTGAACTATACATAAAAGATAAAGCGTGCTGCGCGGCAAAAACTCCCCTTATCTTAATAAAAAAAGGGCTTTTTTAAAGCCCCTTTTTTTATGAACGATTGATAAAATCCAGTAATTCCCGCAAAGTGCCATGATAGTCGGCTTTAACCAAATCGGCTGGCGAAGGATCATCAGCTATAAGAAAGGTCCTCAGCCCCACATCCTTAGCTGCCATATCTTCTTTTGGATCATTGCCGGCCATCAGGCAAGAAGAAGCATCCTCAATACCCATATTGCCGATGATCTCCTGGTAAAATAGAGGATTAGGTTTGGCATAATGCAGCATATCCACACCGGGGATAAAATCAAACTGCTGCGGATCTATGCCGCACCAGCGAACTCTTTCCACCATGGAAAATTGCGGCATAAGGACATTGGAAGCCAAAGCCAGCTGCCAGCCTTTGGCCTTGGCGGCTTCGATCACCTCCGCCGCCAGCGGCAATTGGCTGACCATATAACTGAATTTAGGAAATTGCTCTTGATAGTATTTCAGCAGCCGCTTATTGACCAGCGCCGGATCCCAATGCATACGTTGAGAAAAATCCTGGATAAAGACCTCATAGCAGGAAAGGTCTTGGCTGGGATTTTTTATGCAAAAAGAGGTGGATTTCATCACACTTGGGAAAAAATCCTCCGCAGGAATCTCCGCAAAAGATGTCCTGCCCATATCGCAAACATAATCTTTGGTGAAAGCTTCGGCATCCATCAGACATAAGGTGCCGTCAAGGTCAAAAAGCATTGCTCGAGTCATAATTTCTCCTCAAAAATAAAAGACTTAGGCTTCAGCCATTTTATTCAGGTCATCAATCAAGGAATCAACATCGATACCATGAGCAGAAGCGCCTTGTTCGATATTTTCAAAATGAGCGGCGGCACAACCGACACAGCCCATACCGTGATCCATAAAAACAGCGGCAGCTTGCGGCCATTTTTGCACAACGTCCATAATGCTCATATCTTTAGTAATAGTAGCCATAATAAACCTCCCCATACATTTTTATTTAGTATATACCATTTTGTGCTAAATTAAAAGTATATTTTTCAGTAATAACAGAAAAATCTGCCTCTGCCCTTGAACCGGTAACCATAATCACCACTACAGCCCACTTCGCACATCATCCCCCAAGGGGTGCACCCCCACCCCCTTGCACACCCCTCTCAACTGAAAAAGGCCTCCCCGTAAAGGGGAGGCCTTTGGTTTGAGCTAATATTGGAATCGGAATCGATTAAACAACACCTTGAGCGATCATAGCATCAGCAATTTTGATGAAACCACCGATATTAGCACCATCGACATAGTTGGTGTAGCTGCCTTCTTTACCATATTCTTGGCAAGTGGCATGGATATTTTCCATGATGGTTTTCAGTTTTGCATCGACTTCTTCTGCACTCCAGTAATAACGCATGCTGTTTTGAGCCATTTCCAAACCGGAAACGCCAACACCACCAGCATTAGCAGCTTTGCCAGGAGCAAAGAGGATTTTGGCATCGAGGAAGCAGTTAACAGCATCTTCGGAGGAAGGCATATTAGCAGCTTCGCAAACGCATTTTACGCCGTTATTCAACAGAGCTTTAGCGTCATTCAAATCTAATTCGTTTTGGCGAGAGGTAGGAACAGCGATATCACAAGGAACAACCCAGGGGCTGCCTTCTTTGTATTCAAGACCATATTTTTCAGCATAGTCTTTGATAGGACGACGATATACAGTCCACAAAGTTTTGATGTATTCCAGTTTTTCGCCGGAAACGCCATCTGGATCATAAACATAACCGAAGGGGTCAGCAACGGTGATAATTTTACCGCCTAATTGGTGAACTTTTTCAATGAAGAAGGAACCAACATTACCATAACCGGATGCAGCAACTCTTTGACCTTCAATGCTCATGCCTTTGGTAGCCAGCATTTGTTGAAGGAAGTATGCAACGCCGTAACCAGTAGCTTGTGTACGGATCAAGCTGCCGCCCCAGCCAACACCTTTACCGGTGAGAACGCCGGTGTATTCATTAGCAAGTCTTTTGTATTGGCCGAAGAGATAACCGATTTCCCGGCCGCCGACACCAATATCACCGGCAGGAACGTCGGTGTTGGGGCCGATGTGGCGGAACAATTCGGTCATGAAGGATTGGCAAAAGCGCATAACTTCAGCGTCGGATTTACCTCTGCCGTCGAAGTTAGAGCCACCTTTACCACCGCCCAAAGGCAGGTTGGTCAAGCTGTTTTTGAAGATTTGTTCGAAACCTAAGAATTTAAGGGTGCCGACAGTAACGTTGGGAGCAAAACGCAGACCGCCTTTGTAAGGACCAATGGCGCTGTTGAATTGAACTCTCCAGCCTTTGTTAACTTGGATTTCGCCTTTGTCATCAACCCAAGGAACACGGAAAGAGATGGTGCGTTCAGGCTCTACTAAACGTTCCAAGATTTTGTTTTCAGCATATTTGGGGTTTTTGTCAATGAAAGGTGCCAAGGAAATAACAACTTCCTTTACCGCTTGATGGAATTCTGGTTCTGCAGGGTTTTGGGCAATCAGGTTGTCCATAAACTCTTGTACATTAATAGTCACAAAAAAACCTCCCTTTAATTTTCTTATGATCAAAGACCACAAGTTAATAAATTTATCACATTACAGACAGAATTTTGCCTGTAAAGAGCAAAACTGATAAAAAACAATACAATTTCCGGCGTTTTAGCACACCCGCTATAGATTGTACCTCTTTTCTTATAAAAAGACAAGTGTTTCAGCAATTATCAAAATATTTTTACAACTCCTGTTCGACCTTTTATTTTAGCGTAAAACCAGGTTCTCTTCGCCTAAAAGGCCACGCAAAGCCGAAAATAATCTTCTGTCGGCGGCCACTCCGGCAAGGCCCGGTAGGCTGGAATACTGTTTTAAATCATCATAATATATGGAAATTTCCAAATCGCCGGGCATTCGTCCCAGCATATCCTTGATCTGGGCCATAAAAATCAGATCCTGGCTGTCCGGCAGCCGCAAATAAAGCTTGCCCGGCGGGGCGATCTTTTCCACCACCAGCTCGATCCGGCCATCATCGGTCTTCAGCTTGCCTTCCACCAGCAGCACCGCCCCCTCAAACAGCCTTTGCCGGCACTCGCCATAGGCCCGCGGAAAGATGATGCAGCGGATATTCTGCATTTGATCTTCCAGATGGAAGGTAGCCATATAATCACCGCGCTTGGTCAGAATATGGCGCAATCCCTGCACCATGCCGCCCAGAACCACCTTTTCCCCCGCAGCCATCTCCTCCAGATCAGTCAGGCGGTGCGTGATCTTGGCGGCCAAAATCTCATTATAGGCATCCAGCGGATGGCCGCTGACATAAAAACCGATGGTCTCTTTTTCCATGGACAAAAGCTCGGCATTGCCAAATTCGCCAATATCGGGCGGCTCCAGCTCCGGCAGCTCATATTCCGCCTCATCCATGCCAAAATCAAAAAGCGAAAGCTGGGAACTTTCAGCATCGCCGGCCAGCTTACGGCCGATCTCCAGCGCCCGGCCGGCCAATTCCAGCATTTGCGAGCGATAGCAGCCGAAACTATCAAGCGCGCCGCATTTGATAAGGCTTTCCAGCATCTTGCTGTTCATGCTGGTACGGTAGCAAAGGTCAGTCAGAGAGATGAAAGAGCCGCCCTCTTCTCTTTCGGCCACGATTTTGGCCACGGCCTCCCGTCCCACATTCTTGACGGCGGCCAAAGCAAAGCGGATCTTGCCATCCACCACAGCAAATTTGACCTGGCTTTGATTAATATCGGGCGGCAGCACCTCCAGGCCCATGCGGCGGCATTCCTCGATATATTCCGGCACCTTGTCGGCCGTGTCCATGACGCTGGTGAGCATAGAGGCCATAAATTCGGCCGGATAATTGGCCTTGAGCCAGGCCGTTTCATAAGCTACCATGGCATAGGCCGCCGAATGGCTTTTATTGAAGCCATAACCGGCAAAATATTCCATCAGGTCAAAAACAGAGCCGGCGATTTTGGGGTCGATGCCGTTTTTCTGGCTACCGGCCATAAAATTGCTGCGTTCCTTAGCGATGACTTCCGGCTTCTTTTTGCCCATGGCCCGGCGCAACATGTCGGCCTGGCCCAGCGTAAAACCGGCCATGGCCCGGGCAATCTGCATGACTTGCTCCTGATAGAGGATGACGCCATAAGTCTCCTTGAGTATATCTTCCAAAAGCGGATGCGGATAGACGATGGGCTGCTTGCCATGCTTGGAATCGATAAATTGATCCACCATACCGCTGCCCAAAGGCCCCGGCCGGTACAGCGCCACCAAAGCGATGATATCCTCGAAGCGCTCCGGTTGCAAATTGCAAAGTATCTTGCGCATGCCGGCGCTTTCCAGCTGGAAAACGCAAACCGTATCGCCGCGGCACAAAAGCCCAAAAGTCTTGGCGTCATCCAGGGGGATGGCGTCGATATCGATGGGCGGCAACTGGGGATAGCTGGCCTTGATATTGTCGATGGCATCGCCGATGACCGTGAGCGTACGCAGGCCCAAAATATCCATTTTCAGCAAACCGCAAGCCTCCACCTGCTCTTTTTCATATTGAGTGGTGGCAAAATCATCGCCCAGCTTCTGCACGGGCATATAGCTGATGATTTCCTTGGGCGCTATAACCACACCGGCGGCATGCTTGGAGCAATGGCGGGGCATGCCTTCGATCTGGAGGGCCATATCCACCAGCTCTCTGGCCTGCCCATCCCCTTCATAGCTAGCACGCAGATCGGGATTTTCCTTGACGGACTCCTCCAGCTTGACGCCAGGGCTGCCCGGTATCAATTTGGCCAATCTGTCAACCTCACCATAAGGGATGTCAAGCACCCGGCCCACATCCTTGACAGCGCCGCGAGCGCCCATGGTGCCAAAGGTGATGATCTGTCCTACATTATTCTTGCCATATTTCTGTACTAAATATTCAATGACCTCGCCCCGCCTTTCATAACAAAAATCGATATCGATATCAGGCGGCGAGATGCGTTCCGGATTCAAAAAACGCTCAAAGATCAAATTGTATTTTATCGGATCTATATTGGTGATGCCCAGCACATAGGCCACCAGGCTGCCGGCAGCGCTGCCTCGGCCCGGTCCGACATAAATTCCTTTCTTGCGGGCAAAATGGATCAGATCCCAAACGATGAGAAAATAGCCGGAGAAGCCCATTTTCTCGATGGTGGTCAATTCATATTCCAGCCGCTGCTGCAATTGCGGCGTGACCGGGCTATAGCGCCCGGCCAACCCTTGACGGCAGAGATGGTCCAGATAGCCGTGCAGTGTAAAGCCATCCGGCACCTGATAAGCCGGCAGATAGAGATCGCCAAATTTGAAATCCACCTGACAGCGGTCGGCAATGGCCAGGCTGTTCTCGATGGCCTGCGGCCACAGCGGAAACAGCTGCCGCATTTCCTGTTCCGTTTTCAGATAGAACTCGTCGCAGGGAAAGCGCATACGGTTCTCTTCATCCCGCAGCTTGCCTGTCTGGATGCAGAGCAGTATATCATGCATGCGGGCATCCTGCCGCGACACATAATGAATGTCATTGGTGGCCACCAGGGGTATTCCCAGCTCCAGGGCTATCTGAGCCAGGATGGGATTGCATTTCAGCTCTTCTTCCATGCCATGGTTCTGCAGCTCTATAAAATAATTTTCCCGACCGAAAAGATCACGATAGTTGGCGGCCAGCTTTTTGGCATCCTCCAACCTATCCTGGAGGATGAGGTCGGGCAATTCGCCGGCAATGCAGGCGGAAAGGGCGATCAACCCCTCATGATATTGCTGCAAAAGCTGCCAATCCACACGCGGTTTATAATAGAATCCCTCCAAAAAGGCATGGGAAACCAAGCGGCATAGGTTCTCATAGCCGGTCTGATTTTCCGCCAACAGCACCAAATGATAAGGAGAATCGTCTTTGCGCGGCTCCTTATCAAAGCGGGTACGCTGAGCCACATAGACTTCACAGCCGATGATGGGCTTGATGCCGGCCTTTTTTGCCGCCTGATAAAAGTTGATCACGCCGTACATCACGCCGTGATCAGTGATGGCAACAGCCGGCATATCCAGCTCCACAGCCTGGTCAATCAACCGTTTGACGCGGGCCGCACCATCCAAAAGACTATATTCGGTATGATTATGCAGATGCACGAAGGCCATATTTTCCTCCCTGTTTGGTTCTACTCTGTTTTATTCTACCATTAAATTTCTTTCCGCGAAACTGACATATTCACAATTATTAATAATTATATGGTCCACCACGGCAATATCAAGAGGCCGCAGCACATCCACCAATCTGGCGGTCAAATTCATATCGCTGGGCGTGGGCATCAGATTGCCGCTGGGATGATTATGGACAAAAGCCACGCTTTTGGCCTTATGGCGTAAAGCGGCCTCCACCACGATGCGTGGATAGACGATCACTTCGTTGGTGGTGCCTTTATGCACCAGGCAGCTGTTAGTGACGCGATTTTGCGCATCGAGGGAGATCAGATAAAATGCCTCATAATGCACACCCATGACCAAGGTGGTGGCAAATTCGGCCAATTGCTGATTGCTTTTGATCACAGGCAATTTACCGAATTGATCCCTTTGATAGCGACAAAAAAGATCGGGCCACAAGCTCAAGAGCATGGCACAATGGGCTCCGATGCCATTGACATGCATCAGATCTTCCGGCCGGGCTTCCAGGACGGCGTTCAAGGAACCGAATTCAGCCAACAAAGCATGGGCCAGGTCATTGATATTCTTTTGCGGCACTGCAAAAAAGAGCAATAGCTCCAAAACTTCATGATCGCTGAAATTTTGCAGTCCTTCCCGCAAATAACGATTCTTAAGTCTCTGTCTATGCCCTGAATGAGGGTGTTTCATTTTATTGCGTTCAATTTGCTCGGCTTTCTCTTTCTTTGGCATTTTTCCACGACATTCCCTGAAATTTTAGTCGAAATTTGGCATATTTTCAAAGATATACTTAATAATTCCATAATCTTTGATATTTTCCTTTTGCCAAAACAAGTTATTGACCATAAAAAAGGATTTGCCCCCGATAGGAAGCAAGTCCTTGAAAATCATTTTTATTTTATTTGTCTAATTGCCGTCGGCCTGGTTCTGCCCGCCCTCCTCATCGGAGGCCACAGGGTCGGCCACGAACATATCATAGACCAGCGCGGAAAGCTCTTCTTTGTCCAGCATCCAATAACTGATGCCACTGATGCTGCCGAAATCGCCGGGCGCGGTCTCGCTGCGCAGATCACTCATGGGCATATCCTTCAGCAATTTAGCCAGCTTCAGCATTTGGGCATTACTGAGATCGCTCTGCACTACATCGTCCAGGTTGGAGATAAGCTGCGGCAGCTTGCCGATATTTTCTGCAGCAAAGGCCTTATTCAGCACGGCGGAGATAAAGTTACGCTGTCTTTCCACCCGCTTGACATCACCCATGGCATCACTGCGATAACGCACATATTGCAGGGCCTGTTCGCCGTTTAGGGTCTGCGGCCCCGGCTGCAAGTCGATGGTTCCGTAATAGGTATGATGATACATCCTCTTGTCGACATCGATATCAACGCCGCCCAGGATATCTACGATCTTTTCAAAACCGGCAAAATTGGTCACAACATAATAGTCGATGGGAATATTAAGTAGATTCTGCACTGTCTCTCTGGTCAAATCGATGCCGCCGTAGGCATAGGAGTGATTGATCTTATCCTTGCCATGGCCGGATATTTCCACATAGGAGTCACGGGGTAGGGATAAAAGAGAGATAGATTCATTTTTCAGATCAACCCCTGCCACCATGATGGAATCGGCGCGGCCAGTATCATTGATGATATCATTAACGTCAGTGCCTACGATGAGGATATTGATGCGATCCTTAGAAGCCAAAAGAGAGCTATCCTCATCGCGATCCGGAACCAGGCTGTTATAATTGCCCATCCAGATCTTGAACCCGGTAATGGCCACCACCGCGATGAGAATAATCAAGATGACAATAGCCACTTTGCTACCGGATCTTTTTTGTTTCTTTGACATTACTTTTTTGCCTCTTTTCTTTGCCGTCCGCTTGCTTTAACCTGCTTACAGACGATAATTTGGGGATTCCTTGGTGATCTGCACATCGTGAGGATGGCCTTCCACCAGGCCGGAATTAGTGATGCGGATGAAGTGGGAATAGGCCTTCAGCGCGGCGATATCCGGCGTACCGCAATAGCCCATGCCGGAGCGCAAGCCGCCGATCAGTTGGAAGACAGTCTCAGACAGCGGCCCTTTATAGGGCACGCGGCCTTCGATGCCTTCCGGCACCATTTTGTTGGCATCTTCCTGGAAATAGCGATCCCTGCTGCCTTCTTTCATGGCGGCCAAAGAGCCCATACCGCGATATACCTTAAAGCTGCGTCCTTGATACAGCTCAATCTCGCCCGGGCTTTCTTCGGTGCCGGCGAAAAGGCTGCCGATCATCACAACATCGGCGCCGGCAGCGATGGCCTTGACTATATCGCCGGAATATTTGATGCCGCCGTCACCGATGATGGGTATGCCGTGTTTTTTTGCCACACAAGCAGCGTCATAAATAGCCGTGATTTGAGGCACGCCAATCCCGGCAATGACGCGGGTAGTACAGATAGAGCCAGGCCCCATGCCCACCTTGATACCATCGGCGCCGGCGCTGATCAAGTCCTCGGCAGCTTCGGCCGTAGCGATATTGCCGCCGATAATCTGCACATCAAAGGTCTTTTTCAGTTTTTCCACCATTTTCAGCACAGTCAGGGAATGCCCATGGGCCGTATCCACCACCAACACGTCCACGCAGGACTTAATCAGGGCCTGCGCCCTCTCGATGGTATCCTCGGCAATACCGACTGCCGCGCCCACACGCAGGCGTCCTCTTTCATCCTTGCTGGAATTGGGATATTTGAGGTTTTTCTGGATATCCTTGATGGTAATAAGCCCGCGCAGATTGCCGTCCTTATCCACCAGCGGCAATTTTTCCACTTTATGCTTTTTGAGGATTTCCTGCGCCTGCACCAGATCTGTGCCTTCCGGCGCCGTGATGAGATTATCTTTGGTCATCACTTCGTGGATATATTTGCTGTAATCATCCTCAAACCGCAAATCGCGGTTGGTAAGTATGCCCACCAATTTTCCACCCACAGTAATAGGGACGCCTGAAATCCGATAATGTTTCATAATTTCCAAAGCTTCGCTGACCAAATGATCAGGAGAAAGAAAAATTGGATTGGTAATGACCCCGTTTTCCGAGCGCTTGACCTTATCAACCTCGCTGGCCTGTTCCTCGATAGTCATATTTTTGTGGATGATGCCGATGCCGCCCTCCCTGGCCATAGAAATAGCCATATTGGCGGTGGTCACTGTATCCATACCGGCGCTGGCTAGCGGAATATTGAGCTTGATGCTCTTAGTCAGATAGGTAGTGACATCAACATCTTTGGGCAAGACCGAGGATTTGCCCGGCACCAACAACACATCATCAAAGGTCAACCCTTCCTTCAGGAATTTATTTTGTGGTAATTGCTCGGCCAAAAAGCCCACCTCCTTAGATAAATTTTATATAAACTTTTATTGCCAATGTTTTAAAGTTAATTATACTACAAAACTGCAAAAACTGGAATAGAAATCTAAAAGTTTTAGGTGTTTGGCAGATAATTATTCAAAACCAGCCGCCAAACGCAGCCATCAGTTTCCAGCAGGCTTAGGGCGCCGTTGTCTTGCCATAAAGTCCGTAACTGAGAATAAGGCAGTCCCAAGCAGTCGCAGATGATGACGCAGTTGACACCGCCATGAGCAATCAAGGCCACCTCTTGCCCCTGATGATCGGACACGATGCTGCGGAAGGGCACCCCCACACGCTGCCCCAGCTTAGTAAAACTTTCCCCCTCAGGTAAATCAACTTCATAAAAGGTGTCCAGCCACTGGGCTGCCAGCTGAGGGAAAGCCGATTGGATCTGCTCAAAGGACAGTCCCTCCCACAGGCCGAAATCCATCTCCTGCAAGTCGGCCGCCACCCGCACCGGCAGGGCATGAGCCTCGGCCACAGCCTCCGCCGTCGCTAAGGCCCGCTTTAAGGGCGAGCTGTAAACGGCGGCCAAAGGTTGCGCAGCCAGATGTCGAGCAGTGGCAGCAGCTTGGATTTTCCCGGCTTCGTTGAGCTCGGTATCGATCCGCCCCTGATAGATCTTATTATGATTAGATTCCGTCTGCCCATGGCGGATCAGGTAAATGCGGGTAGTTTGCTTCATCAACGATCTCCTCTAAAAAAGCAGCGGCCCCAAATTGGCCGATAAGGATAAGGCAAAGAAAAAGAGCAGCAAAAAGATGATCTCCGACCATTCGGCCAAAGCTCCGTACATATCCCCGGTCAGCCCGCCAAAGCGATTACCCCAATTGTTGGCGATGCTCCAGCTCAAAAGCAGGGCAAAGAAGGCGGCCAAGATAAAATACCAATTGGCAAACAGGGCAAAAATAATCAGCGTGATGATAGCCGCCACCCAAAAATGCCTCTTATCAAAGCAGCGATGGAACTGGCTGGCCAGGCCGAATTTTTTGGCATTGGGGAAAGCATAAACCAGAAAGGCCATGACAAAACGGGAGAATACCAGCGCCGCCGGTATGGCCCACCAAATTTGCCAATCGTTTATCAGCAGCAGATAGAGGGAAAATTTGAGGATCAAAAGTATGGCCAGCGAGATCAGACCCATGCCGCCCACATGAGCATCGCTCATAAAGCGGAAGGCCTTTTCCCGGTCATGTCCGGCCATCAGCCCATCCGCTACATCCATGACCCCATCCAGGTGCAGGCCGCCAGTCAGAAAAGCAGCGGCGCCGACCGCGCAAGCGGCGGCCACAGCCGGACTGATGATGGAGGTCACAGCAGCCACGGCGGCCACGGCAATGCCCAGCACCAGCCCCCATAAGGGCAAAAAGCGCAAAGCCCGCGCCCAATCTTCGGGGGCAGGCGCCGACTTGCTTTTTATGGGGATGCGGCTCATAAAACTCAGCAAGAGCAAAAAATCCTTGAACATGGCTTGGCCTTTCTTAATATATTTCTCTCATTATACACCAGCGGCCGGCAGAATAAAAGTCCGTAACAGAGAAAAACAAAAGAGGGCTTTTTCAGCCCTCCAAACTTTTTTCCAGCTCCCGTATCCTTTTATTTTTTTCCCATAACAGCTGCGCATAGTGGCTGTTGGATTTTTGCAGGCGCTTTTTTTCCTGCATAAAACGCTGGTTTTCTCTTTTATGCTCATTCTGCGATTGTTCCAGCAAAGTCATCAGTATGCGCCTGCTCATGCGCAAGCTGGTGATATTTTCCTGCAGCTGACGGATACACTCTTCATAGCGCGGATCTTCCTGGCTCATAGGCAATTCCTTCTTCACCGGCAACAGCCCTTTCTCCCATTATTTATTAGTTATTATATGCGGAAAAGGCTTTGTTTAATCACCGATTGATTTCTCTTTTGGCCGCCAGCATTTCCACTTGCTGCAAAGGAGTGGTCTTGCAGCCCAACCGGCGGTCGGCGCGACCATGGAAATCCGATCCGCCGGTTATGGCTAAACGGAAATATTTGGCAAAACGCAAATATTTATTTTCCGCCTGACGATTATGCTCAGGATGATAAACCTCGATGCCGGCCAGTCCCATATGAGCCAGCGGCCCGATCAAAGAATCAGGCACACCGGTGGCCGGATGCGCCAAAACGGCTGCTCCACCTACCCTTTGTATCACATCCACAGCCTCAAAGGGAGAAAATTTGACGCGCGGCACATAGGCCGGCATGCCTTTGGCCAAATATCTGCGGAAGGCATCCCTTTCCGTGGCCACATAGCCCCTGGACAGCATGGCTTTGGCGATATGCGGCCGCCCCACGGAGGCGCCCGCCTGCTTGATGATAGTCCCAGCATCGACAGGCACATGCAAAGCCGCCAGCTTTTCAGCTATATTATAGCAGCGTTGCAGGCGCTCTTCCTGCAAGAAGAGCAGCCGTTCCCGAAACCACTTCTGGTGATAGTCGATCCAATAACCAAGTATATGCACATCCACACCCTGCCAGTCGGCAGAAAGCTCGATGCCAGGGATGAGCGGCAGGCCTTTTTCCTTTGCCTTTTGCTCGGCCTCGGCCAAACCGTCAACCGTATCATGATCGGTGATGGCTACACCATCCAAACCAGCAGCCTGGGCCAGTTCGATGATCTCATCGATGTCGCATAAGCCGTCGGAGGCCGTGGTATGAATATGCATATCAAAACCGGGCATCATGCCACCCCTTTCACAAATTGCTGTTATTCCCGGCACATCTCCCTTGTCGGCAGGACTTGCTGCAAAAAAGCGCGGAAATTTTCGCCGCTGATCTTATCTATTTCCTCTTGGCTGAAGCCGGCCTCGGCCAAAGCCTGCCATAAAAGCGGCAGATCTTGCACCCCTGCCAGGCCGGCAATATCGGCGCCATCAAAGTCGGAGCCGATACCGACAGCATCAATACCGGCCACTTCCACAGCATGGGCAATATGCCGCACCACGTCGCTGAGGTCGGCGCCGTCAGCACGCAGAAAATCAGGCACAAAGGTAACACCAATGACGCCGCCAGCCTCGCCCAAAGCTCGCAGCTGGCGGTCATTAAGGTTGCGCTTATGCGGCAAAAGAGCGGCACAGGCCGCATGTGACACCATGATGGGCTGCTCGCTCTCTTCCAGCAGCTGCCAGAAGCCGTCTTCGGACATATGGGCCGCATCCAGCGCCACATGCAGGCGATTGCACAAGCGCATGACCTGTTGCCCCAGCTTGGTTAGCCCGCCACT
>CAYRML010000003.1:0-43013 GCA_964425485.1 uncultured Peptococcaceae bacterium
CTGATGGGAGACAGGCATTTTAACATAGCCTCCAATTCTCCCTCCGTCACACCGCGAAAAAGAGGCGTTTTTTTGAAGATAGGAAAATATTTTTTCATTAATTACTCCATCTTTTTGTAAATACAACAGCTGTGTTTTAAATATTATAGTACACTGAAGCCATCAAAGTCAAGGAGGCTCTGCCGAAGTGAGAAGAAAAGATCGGGAAATGGATAAAGATTTTGCCTTGGCCGTGGTCGACAAATGCGAATATGCCGCTCTGGCGCTGTTCGCCGCAGACGGATTCCCCTATTGCCTGCCAATTACTATTGCCAGAGATGGCGATCACATCTATTTTCACAGCGCCAAAGAAGGCAAAAAGATCGAGGCTCTGCACCAAGATCCGCATGTCTGCCTGGCCTGTGTCGGTGATACGCAGCGGCTGGAGCATAAATTTACCACGGAATTTGAATCCGCCATCGTCTTCGGCCTGGCTGCAGAAGTTACTGAAAAAGAGGAAAAACTCCTGGCCCTGCGGCTTTTATGCCAGCGGCACAATCCGGACAATATGAGCAAATTTGCCGAGGCCGCGCGAAAAGGGCTCCCTCGTACCGCCATCTGGCGCATCACTATTCAGGAGATCACAGGCAAACGTAAAAAGTATGACCAAGAAGGTAAGGAAATGAAATTCGGGAGGATGGAACAATGCTGAGAAGAATTATTGAAATCGACGAGGAAAAATGCAATGGCTGCGGCGCCTGCGCCGAGGCCTGTCATGAAGGCGCTATTGCCATGATCGACGGCAAAGCCAAGCTTGTGCGTGACGACTATTGCGACGGACTGGGAGATTGCCTGCCCGCCTGTCCCACCGACGCCATCAGCTTTGTAGAACGCGAGGCTGCGGCCTATGATGAAAAGGCTGTACAGGCTAAAAAAGCGCAAGCTGCCGACTCCTTGCCCTGCGGCTGCCCCGGCACTCATGTGCAGAGCATCAGCCATGAGCAGACTAATGTTTGCACCACCAACACACCCAGTGCTTCCCGTTTATCCCAGTGGCCTGTCAAAATCAAGCTGGTACCCGTCAAGGCACCTTTTTTTGCCGGGGCCAATCTGCTGGTGGCTGCTGACTGTACAGCCTATGCCTATGGCGATTTTCATGAGCGCTTCATCAAAAATCATGTTACGCTGATCGGCTGCCCCAAACTGGATGATGTGGACTATTCGCAAAAGCTGACCGACATCATCCGAGAAAATGATATCAAAAGCGTCACTGTCGTTCGCATGGAAGTGCCTTGCTGCGGCGGCCTAGAAAACGCCGTCAAAAAAGCGCTGCAAGACAGTGGCAAATTCATCCCCTGGCAGATTGTCACTATTTCTGCCAAAGGACAGATAATCGAATAAAAAATCTAGGAAGGAGAATGTAAAATGGAAAATATGTTTTGCTTTCAATGTGAACAAACAGCAGGTGGCAAAGGCTGCACCGGCAAAGCTGGCGTTTGCGGCAAGTCCGCCGCCACAGCCAATGCTCAGGATGATCTGACCCGTGCCCTCATCAACCTGGCGCTGGAAACGGATGGACAACCCCTAAACGATGAAATGCGCAAAGTCATGCTGGAAGGGCTTTTCGCCACCGTGACCAATGTCAATTTTGATGAACAAAGAGTGAGCGAACTGACGGAAAAAGTGATCGCCCTTATCCCCAATCAGAAAGGCGGTGCCTGCGCCCCCAGCGGCCAGCCGCTGAAACTGTGGTCGGCGCCAGAAGATATCCGCTCTCTGAAATCCCTAATCCTGTTCGGACTACGCGGTATGGCGGCCTATGCCTATCATGCCCTTAACCTGGGCTATCGCGATGACGTCATCAGCGATTGCTGCTTTGAAGGCCTGCGCACTATCGGTAATCACCAGGCCGGTATGGAGCAGCTGCTGCCCATGGTGCTGAAAGTGGGCGAAGTCAATCTGCGCTGCATGGAGCTTTTGGATCAAGCCAATACGGAAACCTATGGCACTCCGGAACCGGTAACTTTGCCGCTGAAGATTGAAAAAGGACCCTTTATCGTCATCACCGGCCATGATTTGCTGGATTTGGAGCTGTTACTTAAGCAGACCGAAGGCAAAGGCATCAATATCTATACCCATGGCGAAATGCTGCCGGCCAATGCTTATCCCAAGCTTAAAGCCTATAAACACCTGAAAGGTAATTTTGGCACGGCTTGGCAGAATCAACAGAAAGAATTTGTCGATTTGCCGGCACCCGTAGTCTTTACCACCAACTGCATTATGCCGCCGCGTGACAGCTACAGCGGTAATATCTTCACCACGGAAGTGGTAGCTTATCCCGGTCTCAAACATATCGGCCCTGACAAGGATTTTACTCCTGTCATCGAAAAGGCTTTGGAACTTGGCGGATATAGCGAAGACAAAACTTTTACCGGCGTCAATGGCGGCCATCAGGTCAGCACAGGCTTTGCCCATGGCACCGTGCTTTCGTTGGCTGATAAAGTCGTCGAAGCTGTGAAGTCGGGCCAGATCAGCCATTTCTTCCTGGTGGGCGGCTGCGACGGCGCCAGACCCGGCCGCAACTATTATACTGATTTTGTGAAAATGACGCCGCCCGACAGCGTAGTGCTGACCTTGGCTTGCGGCAAATACCGCTTCAATGACCTGGATCTTGGCACCGTAGCCGGACTGCCCCGTATCATGGATATGGGCCAATGCAATGATGCCTACAGCGCCATCAAGGTAGCTGTGGCTTTGGCGGAAGCTTTTGACTGCAGCGTTAATGATTTACCACTCTCCCTGGTGTTGTCCTGGTATGAGCAAAAAGCGGTCTGCATTCTTTTGACATTGCTATATCTCGGCATCAAGAATATCCGACTCGGCCCCTCCCTGCCGGCCTGCGTCTCGCCCGCCGTTTTGAAAGTGCTGGTGGATAATTTTGCCATCGCTCCCATCACCACCCCGGAAGCCGATTTGAAAGCCATGCTTAAATAAAGCAATTATCTCATCTGAGTTGCCATCCATAAAAAAAAAACAGGCCGCGAATTGTTCGCAGCCTGTTTTTGTTTGTCTGCATCACATTAATTATCCATCATCAAAGTTACAATAACCAGCTCTGGTCGATTATTGATGCGGAAGGGGAAAAGGCTGTTGCCCAAGCCGCGGCTGACAATCATGTCGGTGCGGCCATCTTTATAAATACCCTCGCTGTATTTGGGCAAAAATCCCTGGTTGGGAGCTACCAGCCCCCCGATCAAGGGCAGCCGCACCTGGCCGCCATGGGCATGGCCGCATAAAACTAAATCTATATTATTAGCCGCATATACGGCAAAAAGCTCCGGCCTATGTGATAAGAGGATGGTGAATTGGCTGTCATCCGCCAGGGCCTGGAGCCTGGCAGCCGTTGTCCCGGACATGGGCGCAAAAGCAGGATCATCAAGGCCCAGCAGCCGGATGGAGGCATGTCCGCGCTCCAGCTGCACGCTCCGATCATGCAGTATGGTCACGCCGGCCTGCTGCATTTGCTCTTCCAAGGCCGCATAGGCGGCGACGCGGGATTCATGGTTGCCCGTCACATAATAGACCGGCGCAATCTGGACCGCCGCCTCGATGAACTCCATGGCTGTGCCTATATCCGTGCGGCGGGAATCGACCAGGTCACCGGTGACGGCAATCAGATCGGGCCGGGCCGCCCGCACCTGGCGGATGAGCTCCGCCTGACCGCGGCCGAACTGCGCATTGTGTAAATCCGACACTTGCACAATGGTAAAACCGTGAAAAGGCTCGGTGATCTTTTGGTCCTGAATCAGGTGACGGCTGACCTGGAGGGAACTATTGCCCCAATAGATCCAGAGCGAAAGCAGCGCTACCAGCACTGCCGCCATGATAAGAACTGCTAATTTTCCTCTTTTTCTGCCGGCGATCGCTGGCATCAAGCCACCCCCTTCCAACGCCACTTATTTCTTTATCATAGCAGACAGCGCGGCAGGCGGCAAGGTTCCGGCTCACCTTTTGCAAGTGGATTAGATAGCAAAAGAGAGGCGTTTTAAGTAAACGCCTCTCTTTTTTTTCTCTCATGCGGCCGCCGGATTCTTTCAGCGGATAAAATCCGTTACAATATTTTCCCTAGTGAGGGGCTGTGCAACTACCTCTTGGGCGGCTTTGCCCACACCTACCATGGCCGCGGGGAAAAATCCCTCCGGCACCTGGGCCGCGGCATAAAACTCGGCATTATCAGCCAATATATAAGGTACAGCAAAAAGATAGATACTGCCCAGGCCCAGGTCCGTGGCGGCCAGCATCATATTTTCTATAATGCATGAGGCATTGCAATAGGCCAACGCTTTTGTCCGCTCGTCATCATTTTTGCCGCAGACCAGGATCAAAGTCGGCGCGCCATAAGTCGGATGCTCGCCAATCTTATCAAAGGTGCCAAAGGCAGCTGCCTCCATCTTGTTTATAAAATCCCGATCCTGGATGACGGTCAGCTTGACATTTTCATATATCTTGCGGGCCACAGGCGCAGCATTGGCCGCCGCCAAAATCAAATCCAGCTCCTTTTCCGTTAACTGCTGCCCACTGTAAGCACGGCATGATCGCCGGGCGGCAATGGCTTCCATCGTCTCCATAAAGACACCTCCTCCATATTTTTGGGCAGCTAAATTATACTATATAAAAAGCCGATGCACAAGAAAATTAACATGCACTCTTGCCGGCCGGGTAAGCGGCTTGCCGAAATTTTTCTTGACAGTCATCATCATGCATGATAAAATGCTATCAATCTTTAAGCAAAAACGAATATTATATATTAAGCAGAAAGGACAGAGCAATGATACTCTTGACGGCAGCAAACTTTAGCTTTAGCTTTAACTTCTTTTGGTTTTCTCCAGAAGGGGTGATTTGTGCTGCCAAAAGCTAGATGTCCGAAACCGCTGCTAACGGATTAAGGGATCAAAGGGGCTGTGCAGAATCACATCTGTACAGCCCCTTATTTTTTTGGAGGGGGAAATATCATGATCGTGGTACTAAAAAAAGGAACAACAAGCGAGCAAAGGCATAATCTCTGCCAATGGTTCAAGGAGATGGGGCTTGACGTCTACTTTCCGCCGGACAACGAATATCATAATCTGATCGGGCTGATCGGCGATACCAGCAAAGTGGATATCAGCCTGGTGGAGAGCCTGTCATTTATCGAATCGGTCAAGCGTATCAGTGAGCCGTTCAAAAAGGCCAACCGCAAATTCCACGGCGAGGATTCCGTGATAGATATCGCCGGCGTTAAGATCGGCGGCGGCAATTTCCAGATCATTGCCGGCCCCTGTTCCGTTGAATCCAAAGACCAGATTCTGGCCGTGGCCACAAGCGTCAAGGACTCCGGCGCCTCCATCTTGCGGGGTGGCGCCTTTAAACCGCGCACCTCCCCTTATGATTTCCAAGGACTGCACGCCGATGGTATCGAGCTGTTGCTGGAGGCCAAAAAACAGACCGGACTACCTATCATCTCCGAAATCATAAACGCTAATGATTTGCCTCTGTTTGAGCAGGTGGATATCGTCCAGGTGGGCGCCCGCAATATGCAGAATTTTGAATTGCTGAAGGTGCTTGGCCGCACGCAAAAAGTCATACTGCTGAAACGCGGCCTGGCTAATACGCTCAAAGAGCTGCTGATGAGCGCCGAATATATCATGGCCGGCGGCAATGAAAATGTCATATTGTGCGAGCGCGGCATCCGCACCTTCGAAACTTATACCAGAAATACGCTGGATCTGTCGGCCGTACCGGCCCTGCACGAAATGACTCATCTGCCCGTGGTGGTTGATCCCAGCCATTCCACCGGCATATCACGCCTGGTCGAGCCTATGGCATTGGCCGCGGCGGCCGCCGGAGCGGATGGGCTGATGATCGAGGTGCACAATGATCCGCAACATGCCCTGTGCGACGGCCCGCAATCTCTGACGCCGGAACAATTCAAGCATGTGGCCGCACGCCTGCGCCGCATACGCCAGGCCCTGCTGCCCTAAAACAGGGCTTATAACAGGCTATAAACACAAAAATATAAGGAGAATTATTATGGAACTGAAACAACTGCGCCAAGAAATTGATAAAATTGATGAGCAACTGACCGAGCTGCTGACTCAAAGAATGGAAGTCTCCGCCCGCATCGCCCACTATAAGGTGGAGCATAATCTGCCTGTTTATGACCCTCAACTGGAAAGACAAAAACGCGCGAACATGGCCGAAAAAGTGGGCGATGAGCTGGCTCCGGCCACTGATGCCCTCTTTTCTCTGCTGTTTGACCTCAGTCGCTCCTGTCAAAATCAGATCACGGCCGGCGAAACCCCGGTCAAGGCCGATATCCGTCGTGCCCTGGCAGAAACGGATAAAATCTTCCCCACGCGGCCTATCGTGGCCTGCCAGGGCGTGGAGGGCGCCTTCTCGCAGCAGGCCTGCGAGCGCATCTTTCCCTCTGCCAGCATCATGTATTTCAACACCTTCGAAGGCGTTTTTGCCGCCATCGAGCAAGGCCTGTGCCGCTATGGCGTGCTGCCTTTGGAAAATAGCACCGCCGGCTCGGTCAACCGCATCTATGATCTGATGATGAAGCATAATTTTTTCATCGTGCGCAGCAGTCGGGTCAAGGTCGATCACTGTCTGTTGGCCAATAAAATGACAAAAATCAGCGATATCCGCGAGATCTACTCCCATGAGCAGGCCATTTCCCAATGCACGGATATGCTGAAGAAATTTGATAATGTCAGGGTCATCCCCTGCGAAAATACCGCAGCCGCGGCCAAAATGATATTCGAATCCGGCCGCACCGACGCGGCAGCCCTCTCTTCCCGCAACTGCGCGGAAATCTATGGCTTGGACTGCCTGCTGGAATCCGTGCAGGATCAGGGTAATAATTATACCCGCTTCATCTGCATTTCCCGCGAGCTGGAGATATATCCCGGCGCCAATCGTACCAGCCTTATGCTGGTGCTGCCCAATCGGCAAGGCTCCTTATACCGGGCGCTTTCCCGCTTCAATGCGCTGGGCATCAATCTGCTGAAGCTGGAAAGCCGGCCGCTGCCCAATAGCGATTTCGAGTTCATGTTCTACTTTGATCTGGAAATGTCGGCCCAATCCGATGTCTTTTTGCGCATGTTCGACGATCTGAGCGGGCTGAGCACCAATATTAAATATCTGGGCACCTATTCCGAAGTGATCTGAGCACGGGGCAGACCCCTCTTGCTAAGATTTTACGATCAGCCTTTCCGGGCGACTGCCCAGGCGGCTGAAAATCTCGTTGGCGATAGTGCCCGCCTGCTCCGCCACATCGCAAGCCGTGATTTCCTCCTCACCGGAGCGGCCGATCAGCACAGCCTCGTCTCCCTGGTGGGCCTTCGGCACGGCGCTGAGATCAACCAACAGCTGATCCATGCAGATGCGGCCGATGATGGGCAATCTTTTCCCCGCTATCAGCACCTGGCCCACACCATTGGAGAGCGCGCGCGGAACTCCGTCCGCATAGCCGATGGAGAGCACGGCAATCTTCATATCACAAGGGGCCACAAACTGCCTGCCATAACCAGCCACTTCGCCGGCCAGCAGCTCTTTGACCAGCATAATGCGGCTCTTGAGCGAGAGCATAGGCCGCAAGCCCACCGCATGCTTTTCGGTATCCTCTTTGCTGCTCAGCATACCGCAAAGAGCAATGCCCACGCGTGCATAATCGCATTTGAGCTGCGGGCAGGTGAAAATGCCATAACTGCTCTGGATATGCTGTTTGCCGTATGTAAAGCCCGCCGCCTTGATTTGGGCCAGCGTCTCATAGAAAGTTTTGATCTGCATCTTTGTATAAGATTCATCTTCCGGCAAACCGCTATCATCGGCGCACAGATGGGTATATATGCCCTCCACCTGTAAATTAGGGCGGCTAAACACCGTCAACAGCTGCGGCAGGTTCTGCCAGCGCTCGCCCAGGCGATGCATGCCGCTGTCCAGTTTGATATGTACCTTGAGCGGCTGGCCAAAGCGGGCCATAGCCTCGGCATGCTGCGCATCGACTACGGTAGGCATCAAATCATATTGCACCAGCAGCGGAAATTGTAAGGGATGGGTATAGCCGAGGATCAATATCTCGCCCTCTATGCCTGCCCGGCGCAGCTCTACGCCCTCGTTGGCCGCTGCCACGCAAAAAGAGCGGATGCCGATACGGTTCAGCTCACGCGAAAGCAGCACTGCCCCATGACCATAAGCATTGGCTTTGACCGCCGGCATGATACGGCAGCCGGCAGGCACAAGCCCCTGCAAAATCCGCACATTATGGCGCAGGGCCTCTAAATCAAGTTCTATCCAAGCCCTACCCGTTCTGGGGTCGGGCTCTTGTTTTATCTTTGTCATTAATTTTCCTCTTAACTTGTTCGCTAATTATGACAATCACAACAGAAAACAACACGGAGAGCAGGCAGACCGCCATATAATGCAACAGACTATTCTCTATCAGCAGTTCTGCTGTACCGCTCAGCTTGGCGAAGCCGCGCACGGCGATGATGAATAGCGGATGCAATATATAAATCCACATGGTGACGGAGGCCATCCGTTTGGAGCCTTGGCTTTTGCCATTGAGCAAAAATTGAAATAAAAAGAACATAACGGGCAAAAGCAAAATATACATGCTGTCATGCCGCTGCCAACCCAAACGATATAAGGCCAGGCCTTCCGCCAGCATTACAGCCAGACAGATCAGGAACCAGACCAGGCTTTTCGCCGCCGGTAAGCGGTGCCTGGCGCGGGCCATATAGCCGCCCATAGCCAAAAAGATCGGGGCATAGAAAATGCCGTTCCTGGTATATGAGGAGATATGGAAACCAGCCTCGTAGGCGGATTGCAGCCCCTCGGCATTTTGCAACAGCCCATAATAGCTGTCACCGAAGAGGCCGAGCGCATAGAGCGCAGCGCAAATAATCAGCAACGGTACCATCGACAGCCGCCGCGACAAAAGATAGACCAGCAGCGCGCCGATGATGGAAGCCGGGAAATACCACAGATGATAAAAAGTGCCGTCAAATATGATATTGCGCCAGATTTCCGCCGGCAAGCTAACTCCCTCATAATAGCCGGCATAAATACTGAATGGCAGATAGATGGCTGTAGCGATGGCATAGATGATGCCGGTTTTCCGTACAAAACGCCACAGGTTGCGGTGGCTCTTTTTTTCTCCGCCAAGATAGCCATGCAACAGAAAATAGCCCGTGGTCATGAAGAAAAAAGGCACAGCCACCCGACCAATGACTCGTGTGACGGCAAAATCCAGCTCCACACTCAACGAAGAAAGCGGTGCTGTATGGATAGCAACTATCAACAGCGCCGCCAGCAAACGGAAACGGTCTATACCGCCATAACGCTGCCCTTGCAGCAGGTTGGCTTCCATTTTATCCCTCCCAGTTTTATCCCTCCCAGAGAGTGATGATGAATCCGTCCATATTATTGCCGGACAGCTCATAACAGGATTCTTGGGGCAAAGTCAGAACGGTCTTTTCCCCCGCCGCCGGCACATAGCTGATCCGGGCCCGGCCTCCCTTATGCTCGAACAGCAAGGGCCGCTGCCTCTGCGGATGGGATTTTAGCAGCTCATGATATTCTTCCAGCACCAGGCCTCTTTGCGCCATGATCTGGGCATGGGGCGCGCCTATGTAGCGGAAATGCCAGGGCTCATGACCGATGCTGGTGACGGCCTTTTTGCCCTCAGGATAGCGCTCGATAAAGCCCCATAGCACAGCCTCTTCGCGAAAAGCCTGACAGATGCCGTTATATGGAAATTCCGGACAAAGGAAATCAATATCGGGCTGATTGAGGGCTAGGTCGATGGCCAGGCCTGTCTGATGTTCGCTGCAATTGGGCAGCGCCACAAATTTTTCCGTGAACTCCCTGCCGTTTTGGGCCAGAGAATCCTCAAATATCTGGATCTGTTCCTGCTGGGAGCGCCAGCCGCTGACGGCGATGATTTGCTGCTCGGCGCCCACTTTTGCCAGAACTTGGCGTAAGACGGCCGCGCTTTTGGCCTCCATCAGCACCTGCGGATTTTTTTCGTCCACACTGACCAACTCAATATCGACTTTTTGCCGATAGGGAAATTGCGGATTGACCAGGATCAGGTCGCCTTCATATACATCTTCCAGCTTGAGGATGACATCTCTCATTTTTTCACCGCCATAGCGATAGCCGTATCGATAATCTGATCAAAACTGATACCTATGGCCTTAAACATGGTGGCATAACGGCTGTGAGCCGTGAAGCCCGGTATGGTGTTGACCTCGTTGAACACAATTTCGCCATTGGGTGTGAGGAACATATCCACGCGGGCAAAAATGCTGCAGCCCAGTGCCTTGTAGATAACTTTGGCGGCCTCCTTCAGCTCCGCGGCTTTGGCCGGGTCGATGCGCGCCGGCACATGGATGTTGGAGGTGATGAGGTTATATTTTTCCTCGAAATCGAAGAAGCCCTCCGCCAGCTCAATTTCGTCCAGCTCGCCCACCTGCGGATCATCACAGCCCAGGACCGCGCAGCCGACTTCAAAGCCAGGGATATTCTCCTCGATGATGACCTCGTCATCATATTGGAAGGCCATATCGATGGCCGGAAGCAGCTCTTCCATATTCATGACCTTGGTCACGCCGTAAGAAGAACCGGCCTTGACCGGTTTGACGAATAGCGGATAACCATAGCTTTCGGCCGCGGCCACGGAAGTCGCCAGCTCCTGACCCTTTTTCAGTACAAAAGCTTGCGGCACGCGAATACCGGCCAGTTGGACCAGCTTATGCGCCCGATCTTTATCCATGCACAAAGCCGAAGACAGCGTATTACAGCCCACAATGGGGATGCCAGCCAGCTCTAAAAGGCCCTGCAAAGTGCCGTCTTCACCATTTTTGCCATGCAAAATGGGCATGGCCGCATCCAGACGCTCCGTGCGCGGGCCATTAGGAGTGAATACGATCAGCCCCTGCAGGCGCCGGCTGGGTGAAATCACGGCTGGCAGGCAATCGAATTGATTATACCAGTTATCATTCACGATACTATCCAAATCGCCTGTATATTCATACCAATCCCCATATTTGGTGATGCCGATTAAAACCGGATCATATTTGGCGGGATCCATATGGCTGATGACAGCATGAGCCGATTGCAGAGAAACCCCATATTCACTGGAACAACCGCCAAAAAAAACGGCAATTTTGAGCTTGCTCAAACGCTTCGACCTCCTTCTATTCTCCTATTCTTCTATCTCTCTATTCTTACTAGCTGATGGGCGTACCTTCCGGCAGCTCGTATCCTATTTGGCATAAATTCTTATATAAAAGTTCCTCCGACAGCATTTTTCTGTCGGCTGTGGCCAACTGCTGCCGGTAGATGCTGTTTTCCTCGAAGATATTACCCTCCCTGCGAAAATAGCGCAGATCGCGGCCGACTATCTCATAGACATAGGGCAGATTTTCATCCGTCAGCAGGCTACCGATGATATACTGCTGGTCAAAATCAAGATGGATCTGAAAAGTCAGATCCGTATCATTTCTCACCTTCAGATCCAGCCAGCCCTCGGTGACGGTGGCATCCACGCCCTCCGGCTCCTCGCTGGGCGGCGGCGGAAAATCCTTAAGCGCATGAGTGTGCCGCTCCACCACCGATAAGGGCGAATGCAGGAAGACCCAAAACAGCAAATTGCTCATCTGGCACATGCCGCCGCCGGCCACGGTGACCAGCTGCCCGTCTTTGACGATAAGGCCTTCGCGATAGGGCTCGGTTTTATCGGCATGGCGCACAAAACGCCAAAAGGAAAAAGTCTCTCCCGGCCGGATCAAAACCTTATCCAGCGTGGCCGCGGCCAGCTTGAGGTTAAAGACCTTGTTTTCCTGATAAACCATATCAAAGCCTGTCTCATAATTATATAGCAAACTTTTTGCCTCAAACAGCTTATAAGGTAAAAGCTCTTGGCCCTGGGTGCTGCTGTAGCGGTTGCCATCTTTGTCCATCTCGGCATAAAACCATATCAGCCGCTGTTTTTTCCGCAAAGGCAAAAGCCAAGGAAAAATTTGAGTTAATCTCTTTCTGGCCATGCTTCACTGTCCTTTGTTATAATTATCCAAATTTTTTGTCTGATATTGTCTAAATAGCCACCTTGACTATTGTAAACAGTATATACTTTTGTCCACATAATTGCAAGTATCAGCCTGGGAAAATCGGGCCCCTTTTGCGCTGTGGCCACCGCCATAAAATACAATCCTTGGCTAACTTAATATCTTATTATAACCATATGATTTGCTCCAAGTAAAATTAAGGGAGGAGAAACCATGAACCAACAAGAAGCTATGGATTTATTCCAACAAGGGTTTGATTGTTCCCAAGCCGTACTTATGGAATTTGCCGATGAATTGAATTTGGATGACGAAACGGCAAAAAAAATCTCCGCCTGTTTTGGCGGCGGTATTTGGAACGGCCATGTCTGCGGCGCCGTGGCCGGCGCTATGATGGTAATCGGTATGAAATACGGCCATTCTCAAGCCGGTGATAAGGAAACTAAAGACCTGATGGTGCAAAAGATCAACGAGTTTATCACCGCCTTCGAGCAAAAGCATGGCTCCGTTGTCTGCAAAGATCTTTTGGGATATAAAATACCGGAAGATCTGGACACGATTATGGAAAAACAGCTTTTCTTCACGGAAGGCATGTGCCCGGCTTTCGTTTGTGATGCTATCGATATTTTACATGATATCCTGTAAACTATGGCAAAAAGCCATCCTTAGGTGTGGTGTAATAAAGAAGGTCTGAAGAAAAAACCCTCAGACCTTCTTTTATATTGGGCGCTCTTTAGGATATGCTTACATGATATTGGTACTGTTTAAAAGATAATCTGTACTGGTATTGTAAAAATCCGCCATTTTCGCTTGTGCTAAGTTTTATCTTGGCTTAAATTGCGAATATTTGGCTGAATTTTCTTTGAGGTGATTGCTATAGAATTATAGCAGAAATTCTGTCCAGGTTTCGGGAAAAAAAGAAATTACTATTATGTTTTCCGATTTGATAATAAAGGTAGCAGAAATTAAAGCGGAAAGTTATAAAGCCTTGCAAAAAATTAAGGCAATCATAGAAAATAATTGTATATTTGCTTGAAGATTGGGAAGCGACGGCGGCAATAGACATGACTTTGCCCAATAAATGATACCACCCGGCCAAATAAAAAGGCAACCGAAAACAGAAATTATTCTCTTTCCGGTTGCCTTTTTATTTTCTCTTAATTCTATCTTTTCACTTCAATCTATCTTGTTAATTCAGCCAATGTGGCAATATGCTGGGGAGTTGTGCCGCAGCAGCCGCCTATCAGCTGGGCGCCGGCCGCCAGACAGGACTTGATGCCGGCGGCAAAATCGGCCGGCGTCATATTATAGACGGCACTGCCGTCATCAAATACCGGTTTGCCGGCATTGGGCTGCACGATCAGCGGCAAGCCGGCCGGCTTCATAAACTCCACTATCTGCGCCATCTCCTCCGGTGATAAATCGCCGCAATTAGTGCCGACCACGTCGGCGCCAGCCGCGGCCGCTTTTTGCGCGCAATCGGCGGCGCTGTTGCCCATGACGGTGCGCCCGCCCTTTTTCACAGTGCTGAAAGTCAGCGACACGATAACCGGTAGCCCACACAAGTCTTTGCAAGCCTTGAGCGCCAAAAGCGCCTCGTTGAGATCGAAGACGGTTTCGATAATAAAGCCATCCACACCGGCCTCGTATAAACTGCGCGCCTGGCGCAAATAGGCCCGCTGAAAATCATCGGCCTGGCCCGTACCCAAAGGCGCCAGCATTTCGCCCGTGGGGCCGATATCGCCGAAGACATAGACACCTGTGCCGGCCGCCGCCTTTTTGGCAATCTCGGCGCCGGCTTGATTGGCCGCATCGATATCGATTTTAGCCGCGCCTTTTTTATTCATATAGATCTCGTTCAAGGTCAGGGTGTTAGTGATTATACAATCGGCGCCGGCCGCTATATATTCCTCATGGACTTCCCGCACCTTGTCCGGATGCTGCAGATTGTTGACGGCGCCGGTCAAAGACAGGCCTTTGGCGGCCAGCAAACTGCCCATGCCGCCATCAAAAATCATGATTTTGCCGCTTTTTAGATCCTCGGTAAATGTCATATCACACCTCTTTTTTCTAAAACAATTTTTCTTTGCTCCTCATATTAACACTCAAAATCAAGCCCAAGGCCGCCATATTGATGATCATGCCGCTGCCGCCATAGCTCAAAAGAGGCAAAGGCAGCCCTGTAACAGGCATGATGCCGATGGTCATACCCACATTGACGAAGACCTGGAAGGCAAACATGGCCACCACCCCTGTCACCATAACCGTACCTAAAAGGTTTTTGGCCCGCTGGGCGATGCCGATTGCACGCATGAGCAGGCCCAGATATAGCAGCAGCACACCCAAGGCCCCTAAAAAGCCGAATTCTTCTCCTACCACGGAGAAAATAAAATCCGTATGATGCTCCGGCAGAAAATTACCCTGCACCTGCGTGCCATTGCCGAAGCCTTTGCCCAATAGGCCGCCGGAGCCGATGGCCACCTCCGACTGGATCATATGATAGCCACTATCCAGCGGATCCATATAAGGGTTGATAAAAATTATCAACCTGGTCAGCTGATAGGCCTTCAGCGGCAAAAATGACGGCGCTTCCTCCAATTTGCTCTGATAGCCATCCGTATAAAAATAGAGAATGCCAAAGATCATGATTATGAGAATAGCGATGATCAGGACGATCGCGATTATGACCTTTTTGGGCACACCGCCCACCACGGCCATGGCCAAAGCTATGGCTATGAAAACCAGGGAGGTACCCAGATCCGGCTCGATCAGGATGAGAAAAACCGGCAACAACACCAAAACAGAGCAAACGATAAGATTCCGAGGCCGGTTTAGCTTGCCTTTTTTCTTGGCCAAAAAACAGCCGAAAACCACGATCAAAGCCAGCTTGGCCAGCTCCGAAGGCTGAAGATCCATGAATCCCAAATCGAACCAACGATGTGCATTCTTTTGCTCCGGAGCAAACAAGACTGCCACCAATAAAAGGATGACAAAGATATAGATAAGAGCATCAATCTTCTTGAATTTTTCATAATTGAATAAGGCCACCAAGAAAAAAATGACAGAGCCCACACCTATCCACAACAGTTGTTTCTTGACATAAAAAAGAGGATTCCCATCCACAATATTGGCTGAAGCGCTGCTGAGGATGATAAGATTTATGGCTAAGGTGGAAAAAATCAAAGCCACAAATAACCAATCTACATTTTTAAAAAGTTTGACATTATCGAACATAGTTATCCTTATCGAAATAGTTATCCTTATCGACTATAGTTATTCTTATTGATAATAATTATCTTTTATTATTGCTGCCGCCGCAATTATTCCGGGGCTTCCGGCAAGTCGTCGGGTTCCGGCTGAGCATTTAAACCGAAATATTCTTTATAGACCTCCTTACAGACCACGCCGCCGGAGGAACCGCCATGATAACCGTATTCTATGAGGCAGGCAAAAGCCACCTTCGGATCATCATAGGGCGCAAATGATACGAAAACGCCATGGAAATCTTTGGTCTTGTCATCACCGGCCAAACCGGTCTGCGCCGTACCGGTCTTGGCGGCAACTTTGATGGGAAAATCTGCAAAGAGGCTGTAAGACGTACCGCCGGACTGCGTTACGGCCAACATGCCGTCACGCAATATCTGCAATTTGCTATCCTCTATATCAAGTGTGTTCAAAACCGTAGGCTCTACCTGATATAATTGATCGCCTTCACTATTTAAAATTTTATCGACCAAATGCAGCTGCATGCGGTTACCGCCATTGGCGATGGTGGCTATGGCATTGGCCAGCTGGATCACGGTATCACTGTTATAGCCCTGGCCCATGGACATGTAATATGTATCATAAGTTTTCCATTTGCCCTCGCTGCCGCTGAAATTCTCAGATTTCCAGTTGGGGTTGGGCAAGTTGCCGGCGACCTCCCCCGTCAGCTCCACGCCCGTTTTCTGGCCGAAGCCCAATTTTTCCGCCGTGGCCACCAATTGTTCGATGCCTATTCGTTTACCTATTACCTGAAAATAGGTATTGCAGGAAACGGCCAACGCCTCCTCCAAATCCACAGCACCATGTTCTTTGGTGCATTTGGCCATGGGATAGACCCAATTGGAGGCATAGCAATTTACCGTATCATTGGGATTAACGGTGCCGGAATCCAAAACGGCCGCGGCCGTCACCGTCTTGAAAGTGGAGCCGGGCGGATAGGAACCGGATATGACCCGGTTGAAAGTAGGGCGCAAATCCTCATCATAATAATATTTGGCCTGATCCGTTGTCAAGCCATCAGCAAAATCATTAGGATCCATCGGGGGATAGCTGGCCATGGCTAAAATGCCGCCAGTTTTTACATCTATGAGCACGGCAGATGCCGCCTGGCATTTGGGATAAGTCTTATGCAGGTCCTTGACAGTATCTTCTAAGGCCTTTTCCATAGCCTGCTGAAGCTCAAGATCCAAGGTCAAGACCAGCGTATTGCCCTTCTCCGGCTCTTGCGTGGACAGGGTTCTGACTATGCGATGCTTGGCATTGACCTCCACCTGCTGCATGCCGTCCTGGCCGCGCAAGCCGATTTCCCGGCTGCCGACCTCGAAGCGTTCCATGGTTTTTTCCAAACCGGACTTACCGATCCAATCAGTATTGCCATAGCCATATTCGCTGAGCCCGTCCAGCTCCTCAGAGCTGATCATGCCCACTGTGCCCAGCACATGGCCGGCCATATAGCCCTGCGGATAATAGCGCAGAGGCTCTTCCTGGATGACCACACCGGGCAAAAGATCGCGCATCTCTTCCAATTTGCTGATCATGGCCAGGCCTTCCTCATATTCATAGCGCTTGATCACAATCGGCTCATAGCGACTGTAATTTTCCGCCAAAGTCTGCTCTATGCTTTCCGCCGTGATCTCCGCATCGGCCAGCGCCGCCGCCAGGTCAGCGGATAATTTTTCTCTGTCCTCCACCTCGGAAGAAGCCACCGCCACGGCAAAGACCGGCTTGGTCACAGCCAATTCCGCCAGATCGCGGTCCAAAATATCACCGCGGCTGGCCGGAATGGAGATGATGCGGATAGTGTTGCGGTCGGAAAGCGTGGTGTATTCATCGGCACTGACTATCTGCATAGCAAATAAGCGGCAAATCATGATGACAAACAGCGCTAGGATGATGAAAGTAACCACATATAAACCTTTTTTTCCGCTTAATCTAATTTTCATTCTAACCTCTTAGAGCCGCCGGCTCAGTGATATTTGCGATAATGATAGCGTTTGTATTCCCTCTGCACCTGCATCCTGTGCAAGATAAATTGCATAGGCACATAAACAGCCAGGCTGAGTGCCGTATTATACAAACTTTGGGGCAGCACATCGGAAATAAAAGAGCCGGTAAAAAGCAGAGGAGCCGCGATGATCTGCGCCAATACCAGATACAGGCTACCGAAAATAAAGCTGCCGATGAAGACAGCAAGCAACGGCATCAGCAAATTTTCCTGATAAAAGCGGGCCCTTAGATATGCTATGACATAGGCCGCAAAAGCATAAGAGAGGATGCTGAGGCCGATATACCTGCCGATCATCAAATCCTCAACCAGGCCCACAACGGCGCCCCAAAAGGCCGCCTGATATGGCCTTTTGACCAGCGCCGTAAAAATTACAAAATAGATTATCAGATTGGGCGAGACGCCGCCTAAGGCAATGGCTGGCATCAGTGTCTCGTTAAAGACCAAAGCGGCCAAAAAAAGGATGATTACTACCACATGGCGTGTGCTGATTTTCATCGGGCCGACACCTCGCCTTCAATGCCGGAGGCCTGGCCCTCCCTGTTTTCCTCATCATGATTCTGCGTGACCACCGGAGACTCGTCACCGCCGCTTTGCGTCACATTGGTCAAGACCAGCACATTACTCAGGCGGTCGAAATCGACAAAAGGCTCTACTGTGGCCTGCTGCATCAAGCCGCCCTGCACGGAAGTCACATTATTGATATAGCCGATGCGTAAGCCCCGTGGGAAAATACCGCCCAGGCCGGACGAGATAACGGTCTGGCCCGTGCTGATCTTGGCATCCGCCGGTATATGTATCATATAAAGGCTGTCGGAATTATAGCCGTTGCCAGCCACCACACCGGCGGTTTGGCTGGTCTGAACCACGGCAGAGACGGCACATTCCTGATCAATGATCAAAAGCACCTCCGCGGTGGTGGCACTGACCAAATTGATGCGCCCCACCAGCCCTTCGGCCGTGATGACCGGCATATTCTTGCTAAAGCCCTGATCCTTGCCTCCCTTGATGGTGATGGTATTATACCAAGATTTGCTGCTGCGGGCCACCACCGTGCTGGCCACCGGCTGCCAATCGGCAAGCTCGTCCGCAATATTGAGCAAATCCTTTAGATAGCTGTTTTCGCGCTTGGCATCCTGCAGGGCCGCCACTTCCGCCTCTAAGGACGCCACCCGCTCCTTCAAGGCCGTATTCTCTTCTAGCAATTGATCTACATCGACAAAATTATCGGAGATGGCGGAAGTATTGCCCACAAGCGAAGTTACCCCACCTTTCAGTGGGGCCGAAGCATCTCTGACCACGCCCTCCAAGCCGGATATGGAATCCCTGTTTGTGCCGGTGGCGGAAGCTAAAAACAATATCAAAACCACCGCCACAGCGATGATAACAATTATGATTTTTTTATTGAGTTTCCTCAATTACAACACTCTTTCCGCTTTAGTATTGATCTATCTTCTGCGGCGATGTCTGCCTTTGCTGGCATCGATATTCTTCAGCGCGATACCGGTGCCGATGACCACGGCAGAAAGCGGATCTTCCGCCAGATGGGCGACTATACCTGTTTCCGAAGATACCACTTTTTGCAAACCATAGAGCAAAGAGCCGCCGCCGGCGAACATGATGCCTCTATCCATGATATCGGCGGAAAGTTCCGGCGGAGTATCCTCCAGGCAAGCCTTGATACAGCCCACGATAGACGCCACCGGCTCCGCCAAAGCCACATTGACTTCTTTGGCTGTCACGGTGACCGTGCGCGGCAGTCCGCTGACCGTATCGCGGCCCCGCACTTCCATAGATTTGGAATAATACTCATCATCCAAAAAGGCGCTGCCGATCTCGATCTTGATCTGCTCTGCCGTGCGCTCCCCGATCAAAAGGTTATATGTACGGCGGATATGATTAGTGATGGCATTATCCATGCCGTCGCCGGCCATCCTGATAGAATTGACCGTGACTACGCCGCCCAAAGAAATGACGGCCGCTTCCGTGGTGCCGCCACCGATATCCACGATCATATTGCCTGTAGGATGGAAAACATCCAGGCCGGAGCCTATGGCCGCGGCCATAGGTTCGGCGATCAGATGCGCTTCCGAGGCGCCAGCAGCTAAAGTCGCTTCCTTGACGGCCCGCTCTTCCACCGTGGTCACGCCGGAAGGGATGCAAACCACGACTCTGATCTTGCTGAAAAGGCCCTTCTTTTCCACCGCTTTGCTGATAAAATATTTGAGCATGCTCTGTGTATAATCATAATCGGCAATTACGCCGTCCTTGATGGGCCGGATGGCGATGATATTGCCGGGTGTGCGTCCGATCATTTGCTTGGCTTCGGCGCCCACCGCCAAAACCTGCTTACTATCCACATCTACAGCCACCACCGAAGGCTCTCTTAAAACAACGCCTTCCCCTTCTACATGAACCAATGTGTTGGCAGTGCCTAAATCTATACCGATATCCTTGTTGAACAACATAAAAATCTCCTTTTTCCTAAAAATACATGCTATTTATTAATTATATGATAAAAAGATTTCTCTTACAAGCTTTGCTGACGCATTTACTAATATTTCCTTAATTTCGCCTCATATTTAACAGACTGCCGGTGCTAAAAGGATGTTCGTGCCGACTCAAAAAATCTTTTTATCCAGCTTGGCTAACAGCCGGGCCAGAAGAAAAGTGGAGAGCCCCACCACCGTGCCATGATCGCCTTCTATCTTCTCGATAAAAACGCTGCCCAGGCCCTGTATGCCATAGGCGCCGGCTTTATCCATTGGCTCTTTGGTCGCGATATAAGCAGCTATATCCGCTTTGGACAAAGGCCGGAAAAAGACTTTGGTTACGCTGCAATCGCTGATCCGGCAGCTTGTGCCCCCATCAATCAGCGCGATAGAGCTGTAGACCTCATGCGACGAGCCCGATAAAAAGGACAGCATGGCCGCGGCATCAGCCTCGTCCTGCGGCTTGCCCAAGACCCTGCCGTCTTTGACCACGATGGTGTCGGCAGCAATGATCAGCTTGTCCCGCACTGTTTTGGCCGCCTCCTTGGCCTTGGCCTCGGCATTGGCAATGACTATATCGCATGGCCGGCCCTTGCTGATCTCCTCCACATCCGTTGCGATGACCTGAGGATATAGGCCCAAAGACTGCAATATGTCAAGCCGTCTTGGCGAAGCACTGGCCAAAACTACCTGCTCAGAAACGATTTTCGTAGTCATGTTCCACACCTCCTGCTTTGCTGGCGCCATATTTTTGCAGCATCCATTTGCGGGCATCTGCCAAAAGATAAAGCGAGCCGCAGACCAGTAACAAGCTCTCTTCGTCCAGCCGGGCCAAAGCCTGGTCGCAGGCCGCCGTGATATCTTCTTTTGTGCAAACAGGGACGCCCTTTTCTGCGGCCAGTTCAGCCAAATATTGCCAATCGCCGGCCCGCCGATTCGGCGGCCTGGTGATGATCAGCTGATCCAGTTGCGGCAATATCTTTTCCAGTGCCGCTCGCCTGTCCTTATCGGCCAGCATGCCCATGACGGCCACGATCTTTTTCTGCGGCCAATATTCCTGCAAACTGGCAGAAAGCGCCTCCATGCCATGGCTGTTATGAGCGCCGTCCATGACGATGAGCGGCTGCTGGCTGATGATCTCCAAGCGGCCCGGCCAATCGGTTTTAGCCAAACCCCCTCTGATCGCCGCCTCGTCCAGACCGGCCGTTTCCGCCGCGGCCACAGCCAAGGCAGCATTGGACAGCTGATATTGACCAAGCAAAGGCAAAAATAACTCCTTATACTCGGCTTTTTGCGTCCTGATATCAAAAGTCTGGCCCACATGGCCCGCCGCCAAAGAATAGGAGCGCGGATAATAACAAAAATCGCGCGGCAGCACTTGCAGCCGGGTATTCATACGGCAGGCTCTTTCCTCTATGATGCGCAGAGCCTCTGCTTCGGCGCCCGTGATGGCGGCGCAATCAGCTTTGATAATGCCTGCCTTGACGGTTGCGATCTCCGCCACCGTATCACCCAAATATTTACGGTGATCCAAAGCCACATTGGTAATTACGGCCAGCCGCGCATCGATGGCATTGGTGGAATCGATGCTGCCGCCCATTCCCGTCTCGATGACGGCCCAATCCACCCGGCGGCGGGCGAAATAGAGCAAAGCCAAGGCTGTGCCGGCCTCAAATTCCGTGGGGCTTTCGAAGCCCTCGGCCACCATCTCGTTGATATGAACGGAGATCTCACTCACAAGTGAGGCCACTTTCTCCTCCGATATCAGGCGGCCATCGATGCGATAACGCTCACGATAGCTGTGCAGATGCGGAGAGGAGAAAAAACCCGTCTTCAAACCGGCCTCCCTCAAAATGGAGGCCAGCATGGCAGAGACCGAGCCTTTGCCGTTGGTGCCGGCGATATGGGCAAACTTAATGCCCGCTCGGTGCGGGTCACCCAAACGACGCAGCAGCTCCTCGACACGACTCAGCCCCTGATTGATTCCGAATTTAGTTAATTCCTGCAATAGATGCAAGCTTTGCTGATAGTCCATTTTATCCTGCTTTTGTTTTATCCTGACTTTATTATCTGATTCTATGATTTGAAAAGTTCTAAGCGCGCGGCCAAAGCCTGCGCTTTTTCCTCATATTCGACCTGTTTGGATCGCTCTTTTTCCACTACTTCCGCCGGTGCTTTGGCCAAAAAGCCGGGGTTTGAGAGCTTGCCTTGCAGCCGCTTCAATTCCTGCTGTGTGCCTGCCAGCTCTTTTTGCAGACGAGCGGCTTCTTTTTCCAGATCTATTAGCCCCTTCAACGGCACATAGATCTCCACGCCAACGCTGTGGGCGGCCGCAGCTTGCGGCGGCGGCTGGCTGCCTTTAGACGCTGTTTCGATCTCGTCCACCTGCGCCAAAACGCGGATATAGGCCGCGCCTTCCTCGATAACGGCCAAAGCCTCATCATCGGCAAAAAGGCTGAGAGCGGCTTTTTTGCCCGGCGGCACATTCATTTCCGCCCGAATATTGCGCACAGAGCGGATTATTTCCATCAACAGCTGCATCTTCTGCGTATCCTCTTCATAAGCAGCCATTTGCTGCCCGTTAGGATAAGCTGCCAGCATGATGCTTTGGCCTTCATGCGGCAGATGCTGCCACAATTCCTCCGTGATGAAAGGCATGAAGGGGTGCAGCAGCTGCAAGATACTGCGCAAAACCGCTGTCAGCACATGCTGTGCCGTATGGCGCTCTTCGGCGCTGCCTTTATAGAGACGGGCTTTGGCTGTTTCTACATACCAATCGCAGAATTCGTCCCAGGTGAAGTCGTAGATTTCCCTGGCGGCCTCTCCCAGCTCGTATTTTTCTAAATTATGATTGACGGCCGCGGCGGTCTGGCGCAACCGATCCAAGATCCAACGGTCGGCTAAAGTTAGTTGCAAGGGATAAGCGCCTTCCTTATAATCCTCCAGGTTCATGATGGCAAAACGACAGGCATTCCACAGCTTGTTGGCAAAATTGCGCGCCGCCTCCAGCCGCTCTTCCTGAAAACGCAGGTCATTGCCCGGAGTATTGCCCGTGATCAGCATAAAGCGCAGAGCGTCGGCGCCGTATTGCTCGATGATTTCGATGGGGTCGATGCCGTTGCCCAATGATTTAGACATCTTGCGACCCTTGGCATCCAGCACCAGCCCATGGATGAAGACCTCGGAAAAGGGCTTTTGCTCCATAAATTGCAGGCCGGAAAAGATCATGCGCGCCACCCAGAAGAAAATGATGTCGCGGCCCGTGACCAGCACATCAGTGGGATAAAACGCATCAAGATCTTCCGTCTTTTGCGGCCAGCCCAAAGTGGAAAAAGGCCACAAAGCCGAGGAAAACCAGGTGTCGAGCACATCGGGGTCCTGCTCCAGCTGACTGCTGCCGCATTTGGGACATTTATCGGGATCGGTCCTTTGGCAAATGACCTCACCACATTCCTTGCAGTACCAAACGGGGATGCGATGGCCCCACCACAGTTGGCGGGAAATGCACCAATCGCGGATATTTTCCATCCAGCCCAGATATATCTTGGCAAAACGATCCGGCACAAAGCGGATATCGCCACATTTGACGGCCTCGATGGCCGGTTCGGCCAAAGGAGCCATTTTGACGAACCATTGGGGGGAGATCAGCGGCTCCACCACTGTGCCGCAACGATAGCATTCGCCCACGGCATGTTCCAAATCGGTGATGTCCTGTAAAAGACCAAGTTCCTTGAACTCCGCCACCAGTTTTTCCCGGCATTCCAGGCTGTCCATACCTGCGTATTTGCCGGCCTCTTCGGTCATTTTGCCGTCCTTGCCGATAACAGTTATCTGCGGCAGATTATGGCGCATACCGATCTCAAAATCGTTGGGATCATGGGCCGGCGTGATCTTGACGGCGCCGGTGCCGAATTCCGGATCGACATAATCGTCGGCGATAAGAGGTATCTCCCTGTTCATGACCGGCAGGATCAGAGTCTTACCCACCAAGCCGGCATAACGGCTGTCATCCGGATGCACGGCCACGGCCGTATCGCCCAGCAAAGTCTCCGGCCGCGTGGTGGCCACCACCACATAGCCGCTGCCGTCGGCAAAGGGATAGCGCAGATGCCACAGATGGCCGATGCGATCGTTGTGCTCCACCTCGATATCGGAGATTGTGGTCTGGCATTTGCTGCACCAATTGACTATATAACTGCCCTTATAAATGAGCCCTTTTTCATATAAACGGACAAAGACCTCGCGCACGGCGGCTGAACAGCCCTCGTCCAGGGTGAAGCGCTCGCGCTGCCAATCGCAGGAGGATCCCAAAAGCCGCAGCTGGCGGGTGATGCGATCATGATATTGGTCCTTCCACTGCCATACTTTTTCCAGAAAGGCCTCGCGCCCCAGATCATATTTGCTGACGCCTTCTTTGGCTAGGCTTTCCTCCACCTTGGCCTGGGTGGCGATACCGGCATGGTCGGTACCGGGCAGCCACAAAGCACGTCTGCCCTGCATCCGCCGCCAGCGGGTCAATATATCCTGCATAGTATTATCCAAAGCATGTCCCATATGCAACTGCCCCGTAACGTTGGGCGGCGGCATGACGATGCAGAAAGGTTCCCCGTCTTTATTGTTATCGCCGCTGAAAAAGCCGCCCTCTTCCCATTTTTTATAGCATACACCCTCCACTTGCTGCGGATCATAGGTGGTGGAAAGCTGAGAGCTTTGTTTTTCTTTATCCAAATCATTTCCTCCTCTTTTACGGCTTGTCCCTGCTCATATTTTGCGAAAAAACGAAGGTAAACTCGCTTTATCTAGCGGACTTTTTACACTTATGGCAAAAATACCGCTAAAAGTTAATATTTCTGTCTTTACTAGCGATTTCCTGCCGGAAGACTTTCTATTCCTGATTATTTTGCTCCTTGGCCTGTTTGGCTTTGGCTACATTAAGCCCCCAAAATGAGCCTATCAGAGAAAAGAAAAAAATCACCAGCACCGTTTTGCCGATCATCTGCCAACTTAAAAAGGCCGGCGCGAACCAGACCACGGCAAACATGGTCACCGCCAACAAGATCAGCCCGGTAATCATGCCGGCCTTCACGGGATTGGCCTTTGCTTTGAAGCCTGCTCTGGCGGCGGCGGCAAAAACCAGCGCCATCAGCCAGATGCGGCAAAACAGATAAGCGGAATAAGGCTCCGCCGCTATCGATGCCGCGATAAAAAGATACAGCGCCCCCACCAGCAAGATCACAAATGCCAGCTTCAAGCCTTGCCAAATCGCCATAAAAATCCCGCCTTTTCTGCTTTTTTATAAGCTATTTCCAGGCGGGAGCGATTATGCCGTCTTGCTTAAAAGCAAGCATGTACTTTTTGACTTGTACCTTTTCATCTGATAATCCACGGCCTTTTGGTCAATAATAATATATCATAGAACCTCCGGCGGCACCATCTGGAATCTTTCGCCATATTCCTGCTCTAATTTGCTGATCAGATAGCCCTCGCGCACACCGAAGCGGCTGATGATAATTTTTTTCGGCTGCAAAAAGCTGCTCATATGATAAAAAGCCATGATGCCCGGCAAGATCATCCTGGTGCGGGAGGAAGATACGCGCCCAAACTGCTGCTGGGCCTGCGGCGGATTATTCATGGCCGAATCGTAGATATCTCCCAGCGCTTTAGGCGTCAGATGATAGGTATGCGAAGGATCCTTGACACCCTTTCTGACACGGTCGATACGAGCTATCATACGGGCCGTGCTGCCAACACCCACCAACACATTTTTTTTCTCCAGCGGCTGGACATGGCTTTCCATCATACGCAGGCGCACAAATGCGCAAATGGCCTCCAGCTCCTCCTTGGTGGGCGGTATCTGCCGCACGAACTGATTGGAGAGCGAAAGGCTGCCAAAGGGCAAAGTGATAGATTCCTGATACTCGCGCTTATGGCAGTTGATGATGCGCGAGCTAAGGCTGCTAATATCGAGGATGGACGAGCTTTTGACCGTCAGAAAGCCGCTGGCCTCCACGCCCACATATTCATAGCGGGCCTCGTCCTTGGCATTCATTATATCGACGGCAAGACCCAATTGCTTTTTGATGCGCTCCATGACCTGAACATGATTTTCCACCTCCAGCCAATAGGCCGTGGCAAAAGGCAGCAGATGATCCACACGAAAGACCTGCGCTATGTTGCAGAACTGATCTATGGTGTCCACAAGTAGCTGGCAGCCCTCTTCCGATAAAAAGCCCCGCTGCAGCTCGTCGGCTTGGCCGACCGATCTTTTTTCATTAAAGATAGCCGAGATTTTGTTCTTTTTTTTATCATATATGACCAGCCTGACGCTGTTACTTCCTATATCTAAGATACCATAATACATGCTTGAACCTCTTTTTCCTTATTTTTACGATGCTTTTATGGTTTTTATACGCCTTTTTACTTTTTTGATGCTTGCGATGGGAGTCGATGACATGCCGCCAAAATTGTATGCCGCCTGCTGGCTGCTCTTCGTCAGCGCCGTTTGGGGCGGTGCTTTTGTTTTTATGAAAGTGGCTATGGAGGATATAACGCCTCTCTATTTCGTCTGCTTCCGCTTCCTTTTGGCCGCCCTGATCATGATAATTTTATGCGGCAAAAGGCTGAAATCCTTTAATAAAAAGCTCTTTTTCGCCTCTCTCTGGACGGGCATACCGCTGGCTTTGGGCCTAATTTTGCAGACGGTGGGACTGGAGCAAACCACGGTTGCCAACACGGCTTTCATCAGCGGGCTTTATGTGATCTTTGTTCCTCTCTTGGCCGCCTTCGGCGGCAAAAGACCGCAAAAAAGCCAGATCTTTCTGGTTTGCGTTTCTGTCCTCGGCCTGCTGATCTTTTCCGGTAATCAAAATTTCCGCATGTCTTGGGGCGACTTCCTCATCCTGCTGTCCGCCCTGGCTTTTGCCTGGCAGCTTTTAGCTGTGGAGCATCATGGCAACCGCCACAGCTCTCTTTTGCTGGCCTTCGGTCAGATTTTGGTGGCAGCCATCGTCTGCTCTCTGGCCGCCGTGCTGGCGGAGCCTGTGCCCACATTCATCAGTCAATCCGTGCTGATATCGCTTTTGTACTGCGGTATCTTTTCCACGGCTTTGGCCTTTTTGCTGCAAATACGCGCGCAAAGGCTGATACCGGCCGAAGAGGCCGCCCTGGTCGTCATCAGCGAGGCCCTGTTTGGCGCCTATTTCGGATATTGGCTGCTGGGCGAGACCTTCAGCGATCGGCAGTTGGTGGGCGCCGTCATCATTATCAGCAGCCTGGTCGGGGCCGCCCTGGTACCCTTCCTGCGGCAACGGTATAAGCGGAAGAGGCACAAGCAGGCGGAGGCCCATTTTAGGTAGAAAATTGCCGCTGACTTTCGATAAAGTCCTCTGCCAGCTGCAAAAGCTGCTCCCGCCCCTCCTTACTGACGGCCGAAAAGACCACTATATCTTCCCTGGGCGCGCCCAGTTCCGCGGCGATCTCCCGCACATGCTTTTCCCTTTGGCCGCGGCTAATCTTGTCGGCTTTGCTGGCCACCACCAACAGGCGATAGCCGGCATTTTTTAAGATATCGTACATGATTTTATCCTGCTGGCTGGGCTTGTGGCGGATATCGACTATCTGCCAGCAATATTTTTCGCCCATGCGGGAAAGTAAAAATTCCTCGATCATGGTCAACCATTTTTCCCGCTCGCTTTTGGCCGCCTTGGCATAGCCATAGCCGGGCAGATCCACTAGATACCAGCTGCTGGCCCCTGATGCCGTCTCTGCCTGCAACAGATAGAAATTCAAGAGCCGCGTCTTGCCCGGCTGGGAGGAGGTGCGAGCCAGATTACGCCGATTGAGCAAAGTGTTTATCAGCGATGATTTACCCACATTGGAGCGGCCAAGAAAGACTATTTCCGGCAGATTCTGTGGCGGGTACTGCGCTTTTTTGACGGCGGAAACTGCTAGCTCCGCTTGTTTAATCTTCATATCTGCTCCTTTGTTCCCAACTTTTGTATATATTAATATATTATATCACTTTTATAATGTATAAACAACAGCATATGTTGCATAAAAAAACAAGGGCGCACCAAGCGCCCGTGTTTTTTTATTTTTCATTATTGAGCCGCTGCCTTTTCTACCGATAAAAGGGCGATATCCAGCACCTGCGACATATCCTCCACAAAGTGGAATTGCATTTTTTTTCTGATATTGGTCGGCAATTCCTCCAAATCCTTAGCATTTTCTGCCGGCATGATGATCTCCTTGATACCGCCGCGATAGGCCGCCAGCATTTTTTCTTTAATGCCACCCACCGGTAAGACGCGGCCGCGCAAGGTCACTTCCCCAGTCATGGCTATATCATCCCTGATGGGGCGACCGGAAAGCTCCGATGCCATAGCCGTGGCCATGGTGATGCCGGCGGAAGGGCCGTCCTTGGGGATTGCTCCTTCCGGCACATGCACATGCAGATTGGTGTTATCAGCCAAATTATTATTGATGCCCAGCCGGTCGGCCACGGACAGGATATAAGTGAGGCCTGCTTGCATACTTTCTTTCATCACATCGCCCAATTGGCCGGTGACGGTGGTCTTGCCTTTGCCGGGCAATGACTGCACCTCGATCAGCAGCAGATCGCCGCCCATCTCCGTCCAGGCCAGGCCCGTAGCGACGCCCACCTGCGCTTTCGGCTCTTTTTTGCCATAATGATATTTGATTATGCCCAGATAATTTTCCAGGTTTTTCTCCGTGATCTTGAAGGGCGGCTTTTCGCCGGTGACGATCTTTTTGCCAATGCGGCGGCAGATCTTGGCGATCAGCCGTTCCAGATTACGCACTCCCGATTCCCGTGTATAGCCGCGAATGACAGCCCGTAGGGCATTCTCCGACATTTGCAGCTGACAAGGCTCGATGCCATGCTCCTCCAGCTGCTTAGGCAGCAAATGACGCAGAGCGATCTGCAATTTTTCTTCCTCAGTATAGCTGGAAAGCTCTATCACTTCCATCCGATCCAAAAGCGGCCGCGGTATACTGTATTGCACATTAGCCGTGGTGATGAACAAGACCTTGGACAGGTCGAAAGGCACTTCTATATAATGGTCGGCGAAGCTGTTGTTCTGCTCCGGATCTAAAGCCTCCAAGAGGGCGCTGGCCGGATCACCTTTGAAATCGCTGTTCAGCTTGTCGATCTCATCCAAAAGGAAAAGTGGGTTGGAACTGCCGGCCTGCTTGATATTCTGAATGATCTTGCCGGGCAAGGCCCCGATATAGGTACGACGATGGCCGCGAATCTCCGCCTCGTCACGCATACCACCCAGCGACATGCGCACGAATTTGCGGCCCAAGGCCCTGGCCACGGAACGAGCCAACGAGGTTTTGCCCACGCCGGGAGGTCCGACCAGGCATAAAATCGGGCCTTTGAGCCCCTTTTTCAGCTGGCTGGCGGCCATATATTCAAGGATCCGCTCCTTGACTTTTTCCAGGCCATAGTGGTCCTCGTCCAATATTTTTTCCGCGGCTTTGATATCCAGATCATCTTCCGTATACTTGTTCCACGGCAGATCCAGCAGCCAATCGATATAATTGCGCACCACAACAGCCTCGGCCACTAGCGGCGGTATCCGTTCCAGGCGGTCTATTTCTTTTTTCACACGCTCTTTTATCTCCGCCGGCAGCTCCAGTCTTTGCAGCCTGACTCTCAGCTCCTCGACTTCTTCCAGGCGGTCCTCTTTATCGCCCAATTCCTCGTGGATGGCTTTCAGCTGCTCGCGCAGATAATATTCTTTTTGGCTTTTTTCCACCTGCTGATGGACTTTTTGCGTGATCTTTTTTTCTATCTCAATGATCTCAATTTCCCTGTCTATTTGCGAGATAAGCATTTCCATGCGTTTTTCTATGCATAGCTCCTCCAATAATTTCTGCTTATATTCCCAGTTCAGATTTAGATAGGAGCAGACTGTATCGCAGAATATGCCCGGATCGTCTATGCTGGAGAGATTGAACAGGGCTTCCGTGACGATATTTTTATTGGCCTTGGCATAGGCCTTAAAGCTTTGCGATACCACGCGCATCAGGGCCTCGGATTCCAGCTCGCCGACGGATAAATACTCCTTCAGCGGTGATACCTGCGCCTCTATACAGGGATCGGTTTGCGTATATCGCACTGTCTTGGCCCTGTATAAGCCCTCTGTGACGATGCGGATGGTGCCGCCCGGCAATTTTATCAGCTGGCTGATTTTAGCCACAGTGCCGATTTCGTAGATATCCTCGGCTTCCGGGCTATCGATTTTCGGATCTTTCTGCATAGCCAAAAAGATCAGGGCCTCGTCATCAGCCATGGCCGACTCGATGGACTCGATAGAGCGGTTGCGGCCCACATCAAAATTGACCACCGTATGCGGGAAGAGCAGCATACCCCGCAGTGGCAGCACCGGCAAGGTGAAGATATTTCTATTTTCTGTCTGCCAGGAAGGCAGGTATTGGTTTGCTTTATTTTGTTCATCAGGTACATTTTGCCAATTTTCCATTTTAAATCCCCCGGTTGTCTGTTTTTAGGTTGTTACTATTCTAACACAAAAGATCGGTTCTGAAAAGCGACTTCTTAATGAATATTATTGACCGTTCTTTACATTTTATTATAAAGGCTTGTACTAAGTACTATGTCGGCCGGCAAATTTTTCTTGTTCCTGCTAAAACAAATGCGCCCTTTTATGGCAAAGGACGCATTTGGTATTTTACCTTTAAGCACAGCTTCAGGCCGATTCATCAGCCTCTTGTTCCGGCTCCTCTTCTGTTTGGCTGCAGGTGAACAAAATCGGCTTTTCCTTATGCTCGGCCGCGGCCTGAGTGACGACGCATTTGCTGACATCCTCCCGCGAGGGGATATCGAACATCACATCCATCATCAAATCCTCCAAAATGGCCCGCAGGCCGCGCGCGCCGGTATTGCGCCGGATAGCTTCCTGGGCGATAGTACGCAGGGCATCCTTTTTGAATTCCAGATCCACGCCGTCCATTTCCAGCAATTTTTTATATTGCTTGGTCAGTGCATTTTTGGGCTCGGTCAGCACTCGTACCAAAGCCTCCTCATCCAAAGCGCTGAGCGTGACGATGATGGGCAAACGGCCGACAAATTCCGGGATCAGCCCAAATTTCAGCAAATCTTCAGGCAAAATTTTAGCCAATATGTCATCTTTTTGCAGGTCCTTTTTGCTGCGGACCTCGGAGCCGAAGCCCATTGTGTTGCGGCCCAGACGGTTCTGGATGATATCCTCGATGCCGCCGAAAGCGCCGCCGCAGATGAAGAGGATATTGGTGGTGTCCAGCTGAATAAATTCCTGATGCGGATGCTTGCGCCCGCCTTGCGGCGGCACGCTGGCCACGGTGCCTTCCAGTATTTTCAGCAGCGTTTGCTGCACGCCTTCGCCGGAAACGTCGCGGGTGATGGAGGGATTTTCCGATTTTCTGGCGATTTTATCGATCTCGTCGATATAAATGATGCCCTTTTCTGCCCTCTCGATATCATAATCGGCGGCCTGGATGAGCTTTAAGAGGATATTTTCCACATCCTCGCCCACATAGCCGGCCTCCGTCAGGGAGGTGGCATCCGCCACGGCAAATGGCACATTGATGACATGGGCCAAAGTCTGGGCCAGCAACGTCTTGCCGCAGCCGGTCGGCCCCAGCATTACGATATTGCTTTTTTGCAGCTCCACATCATCATTTACCGCTATATCATCATTGGTAATACGTTTATAGTGATTGTATACGGCCACAGACAAAGATTTTTTAGCTGCGTCCTGGCCGATAACATATTGATCCAGTATATCTTTGATTTCCTGTGGTTTGGGGATATCCCAGACTTCCTCCTGCTGGTCAGCAAGATATTCTTCGTCTTCGCGCAGGATTTCATTGCACAGCTCGATACACTCATTGCAAATATAGGCGCCAGGGCCGGCAATGAGCTTTTTGACCTGATTTTGCGATTTGCCACAAAAAGAGCATTTTGTAAGTGTTTTTTCCTCTTTTTTAACCATTGATTTTCCTCTGATTCTTCTCTAGTCTTAAATTCATACAGTCTTCTGCCACTGACGGCGACAGAGCTTATTTTTCTTTCTTGCCGCGATGGGTCACCACCTGATCGATCAGGCCGTAATCCTTAGCATCGGCCGCATCCATGAAGAAATCGCGATCGGTATCGGCAGCGATTTTTGCTAAAGGTTGGCCCGTGCGTTCGGCCAGGATGCGATTAATGGCGTCCTTGGTATGCAATATCCTTTTGGCATGGATAGCGATATCAGAAGCCTGGCCTTGGGCGCCGCCCATCGGCTGATGGATCATGATCTCGCTGTTGGGCAAAGCAAATCTTTTGCCCGCTTGACCCGCAGCCAGCAAAAAGGCGCCCATGCTGGCGGCCATGCCCAAACAAATCGTAGAAACATCACAGCATATATATTGCATGGTATCATAAATGGCCATGCCTGCAGTTACGGAGCCGCCGGGGCTGTTGATATAAAGCCTGATATCCTTATCCGGATCTTCCGCTTCTAAAAACAGCATCTGAGCAATGACCAGATTGGCCACATTGTCGTCGATGGCGCTGCCCAGAAAGATAACTCTGTCCTTCAGCAAGCGAGAATAAATATCATAGGATCTTTCGCCGCGATTGGTCTGTTCGATGACCATTGGTACTAATATACTCATCAATTTGCACCTCCATACGCAATACAATTTATACCCGATCCAAGCGCAAAATATACCTCGAATATCTGAAGTGGGGCTCGGGCAAAATCAATTTTTGCACTTTATTTTTCTTATTTACTCGTCTTTTTTACTTATCTTCTTTCTTATCTTCTTTCTTAGCTGCCGGCTTTTTGGCAGCGGGCTTCTTGGCCGCAGGTTTTTCCGCCTTCTCGGCTTTATCGGCTTTTTCCGCCTTGGGGGCCGCGGCTTTTTTAGTTGCCGTCTTTTTGGGTTTTTCTTCCGCTGTTTCCTCTTTTGTGGCCGCCGTCTTTTTGGCTGCCGATTTTTTGGCCGCAGCTTTTACCGTTTTTTCTTCTATCTTATCTTCCGGCTGGGCAGCCTCAGCTTCTTTATCCAAGTCCTCGATAGCGGCGGCAGCTTGGGCGGCCTCATCGGCAATGGCTTGGGCGGCCCTGGCTTCTGCTTCTGCTTTGGTGATATGTTCTTCCGTCACCGCAGCCTTGTCATAGATAAGCTTGCCGGCCTTATTGCAGAGGATATTTGTTTTTAGCTCCGGCATGGCGCCCTGGGACTCCAGGCTGGCTCTGATGGATTCCACGGATTTCCAGGATTTTTCCGCTAATCTGTACAATTGTTTTTCTATATCTTCTTCCGAAACTTCCAGATCTTCCGATTTAGCGATAGCTTCCAGCACCAGCTGCAATTTGATTTCGTTTTCAGCCTGCGGACGATATTCCTTCTTCAGCTGCTCTCTGTCAATCTTGGCATATTTCAGATATTCGTCAAAATTAATGCCCTGACCACGGAACTTGCTTTCCAGCTCCATAATCAGCAATTCCAGACGTTCTTCTATCATAGAATCCGGGATCTCGACTGTGGCATTATCAACCGCCATCTGGATACCAGCGGAAATGGCCATATCCTGGGCCTCGGAATCCTTGTCGTCCATCAAAGTCATTTTGATGTCGGAAAGTAAATCGGCCATGGTATTGCAATTTTCGCTGAGCTCCTTGGCGAACGCGTCATTGGCTTCCGGCAATTCTTTTCTTTTGATTTTGCTGAGCGTCACTTTAAAGAGCGCCGGTTTGCCGGCCAGTTTTTTCTGCGGATAATCTTCCGGGAAAGTGACATTGACATCTTTGCTTTCGCCGGCGGCCATGCCAATCAATTGCTCCTCAAAACCGGGGATAAAGGAGCCAGAGCCGACTTCCAGTGAATAATCGTCGAAAGAGCCGCCTTTGAAGGGCTTATTATCGATGAAGCCTTTGAAGGAGATGACGGCTTTGTCGCCTTTTTCCACCTTGGCATCTGCCGGTGCGTCCACGACGCGGGCCAAACGTTCCCGCGATTTTTGTAATTCGGCTTCTATATCTTCTTCGGTCACTTCATAAACGACCTTGTTCAGAGAAAGTTCTTTATATTGTCCCAATTCCACTTCCGGTCTGATGGTCACAATCGCTTTGAAGATCAAAGGTTTGTCTTTTTCCATTTGCGTGACTTCTATCTGAGGACGGGCCACGGCTTTGATATCATTTTCCTCCAGGGCTTCGTCATAGGCCTTGGCTATGATATCTTCGGCTGCTTCCTGCATGATAGCTTCCGCACCGATATAATTTTCCAAAACGGCATAAGGCACTTTGCCTTTGCGGAAACCGGGTATATTTATTTGGCGGGCGATTTTTTTGCCAGCGACTTTAAGCTCCGGTTCCATTTCCGCCATGGATACCTCGACCTCCAGTATCAGTTGGCTTTTTTCACCTTGGTTGACTTGAGACTTCATTAAATTTCCTCCTTAATTCCCTGATTATTTCTAGCGTCTGCTAAACAGCCAAATGTTTATATTCTATGCATGAAAACATTTTCCTGCTTTGTGGCCATAAATAACTTGCTCCCTCTGCTGATTATGATTAATTATACCAGCGCATCTTTTTCCAGCAGCAGCAGCCGTTCCTTAAGCGAAAGCCCGCCGGCATAGCCCGTCAGACGGCCGTTGGCGCCGACCACGCGATGGCAGGGGATGATGATGGCGATGGGGTTATGGTGGTTGGCAGAGCCCACAGCCCTGGCGGCCCGCGCATTGCCGATATCGGTGGCAATCTGACCATAGCTACGCGTTTGCCCATAAGGGATAGCCAAAAGCTCCTGCCACACCTGCTGCCTGAAAGAGGTGCCCTGTGGCGCCAGCGGCAGAGAAAATTGGCGCAGATGACCGGCCAAATAGGCCTGCAATTGCGCCCCCGCCTCCCTTAAAAGAGGGGTTTGCTGCTCTTCGGCTGTGGCTATTATCTGCTGCCGCCTCTTAAGCAAACTGCCCGAGAGCGGGCAATCGGCAAAAAAGAGGTCGGTGAGGGCATCATTTTGCTCTGCCAGGCCGAAGCGGCCAAAATCGCTATCATAAAAATAGAGTTTTTTCATGCGCTTGTCCCTTTTTTTTATCGTAACTATTGTATTATATCATAATAATCAATTAATTGTTAAACATTATAATGTAATTTTTCTTAAAAATCACCATCTTTTATGATATAATTACAAAAAACCGTAGCGGAGGTAGCAAGCCATGGAAAAAGCTCTGGTTTTGAGCAGCGGCGGCATCGATTCCACCACCTGCCTGGCTGTAGCCATCGAGCGGCTGGGCCCTGATAATGTCTCTTCCCTGTCCATTTTTTACGGGCAGAAGCAACGTAAGGAGCTGGATTGCGCTCACAAGATAGCCGATTATTACGGCATCAGGCATTACGAGCTGGACCTTTCCGCGGTCATGGCCTATGCCGACACACCTATGCTGGCCAAAAGCCAAGAAAATATACCGCAGCAAAGTTATGCCGAGCAGCTGGCTCAAAGTCCCGGCGGCATCGTCAAGACCTATGTGCCTTTTCGTAACGGACTCTTTCTCTCTGCGGCCGCCAGCTTGGCCATGTCTCTTGCAAAAGAGGAAGAAACCGGCATCTATCTGGGCGCCCATGCAGACGATGCGGCCGGGCGCGCCTATGCTGACTGCACACCTGAATTCACGCAGGCCATGGGACAAGCCATCAGCCTCGGCACCTATGACAAGATCAGCCTGGTCTCCCCTTTTATCAATCTCAACAAGGCTCAAATCGTGCGCCTGGGCCTGGAGCTGGGCGTGCCTTATCAATATACCTGGAGCTGCTATGAGGGCGGCGATCAACCCTGCGGCCTATGCGCCACCTGCCTGGACAGGCAGCAGGCCTTCGCAGCCTGCGGCATCGCAGACCCCGCCTTGGCCACCGAATAAGAACAGGAGCTGAAATTATGTATTATGTAGTCAAAAAAGTCAATATATCGGCCGCCCACCGGCTGGAGCTGGATTATGAAAGCAAATGCCAGAACATCCACGGCCACAACTGGCTCATCACCGTCTATTGCAAATCGGCCACGCTCAACCAAAACGGCATGGTCACAGATTTTTCTTCCATCAAGGAACAGATAGAGGATTTTCTCGATCATAAGTATCTCAATGACATTTTCGCCTTCAATCCCACCTCCGAGCAGATCGCCAAATGGATTGTCGATCATATTCCCAACTGCTATAAGGCCGAGGTGCAGGAAAGCGACGGCAATCTGGCCTGCTATGAAAAGGACTGAGCTATGAAAGTCTGCGAGATATTCCACAGCATCGAGGGCGAAGGCATCCGCTGCGGCTATCCTGCCGTTTTTGTCCGCCTTTATGGCTGCAATCTGGCCTGCGGCTATTGCGACAGCCGTTATGCCTGTCAGGGCGATCAGTTCAGGGAGCTGAGCCCCCACCAGATAGTGCAGCGGATCGGCCGCTATGACTGCTGGCGCCTGACGCTGACGGGCGGCGAGCCACTTTTGCAGCCGCAAACACCGGAACTGGCGCATCTTTTGACCGAGGCCGGCTATGAGCTGAACATCGAGACCAACGGCAGCCTGGACATCGGCCCCTATATAAATAATGAAAAGATCATCATCACCATGGATAGCAAGCTGCCCACAAGCGACATGGCCGGACAGATGCTGGAGGCCAATCTGCCGCTTTTGCGCCGGCAGGATGTGCTGAAGTTTGTGGCGAGCAGTCAAGAGGACCTGCTTGTGGCAAAAAGCCTGATCCAAGCACATAAGCCGATCTGCCATATCTTTTTCAGCCCCGTCTTCGGACGGCTGGCGCCGGTGCAAATCGTCGATTTTCTGCTGTGCGAAGGGCTTAACGATTGTCGTTTGCAGCTGCAACTGCATAAAATCGTCTGGGATCCGCAGCAAAGAGGAGTCTGAGCATGCCATAAATGCTTCTTCTTTTGAGGCCGAAAGGCCGGCTCGAAGGCCGGTCTTTTTTTGCAGCATAGCCCCGCAAAAAAAGATGTGCGAAAGTGGCCAAAGAAAAAAATCCAAATTTTGCACCTTATATGAAATAACTTGCCAAAACTCGACTATTGGTTTAAAATACTTGAGTATATATTTTCCGCAACAGAGGAGTACATATGTTATTTTCCAGTACAACTTTCATATTCGGCTTTTTGCCCATAGTTTTGCTGATCTATTTCATATTTTTGGCCAAGGCCCCCATGCTTGCCAAAAATATCTTTTTGCTCTTAGCCAGCCTCTTTTTCTATGCTTGGGGAGAACCAAAGTTCGTTCTTATGATGATCCTTTCTATCGTCCTCAACTGGCTGGCAGGCCTTTTTATCGACAAATGGCGGCAAAACAAGGCCCGCGTCAACCTGGTCTTAGCGCTGGTGATGGCCTTCAACATTGGTATACTTTTCATATATAAATACCTCATTTTTTCCATCACAACCATCAACCAATTGACAGGTTCGGTCTTCGATCTGCCCAATATCCTCTTGCCTATAGGCATTTCATTTTTTACCTTCCAGGCTATCTCTTATGTCATCGATGTCAAGCGCGGAACAGTCGCCGTGCAGAAAAACCCACTTTATGTGGCACTTTATATCTCCTTCTTCCCTCAATTGGTGGCCGGCCCCATCGTGCGCTATTCCACCATCGCCGAGCAGATCAACGACCGCACATCCACTTTTAATGATAAAGCGGCCGGTTTGACCCGCTTTATCATTGGTCTGGCCAAGAAGGCTCTTTTGGCCGACAATTTGGCCATTGTGGCGGACAAGGCCTTCTCCATGGGGGCAGGCGACCTCTCCACGCCTTTTGCCTGGCTGGGCGTAGGGGCCTTTATGCTGCAGATTTATTTCGATTTCTCCGGCTATTCCGATATGGCTATCGGTTTGGGCCGCATCTTCGGCTTCCGTTTTCTGGAAAACTTCAACTATCCCTATATATCCAAAAGTATATCGGAATTTTGGCGCCGCTGGCATATCTCTCTCGGCTCCTGGTTTCGCGACTATGTCTATTTTCCGCTGGGCGGCAGCCGTGTCGCCAGCAAAAAGCGGCTGGTCTTCAACCTCTTTGTCGTCTGGATGCTGACCGGCGTCTGGCATGGCGCCAACTGGACTTTTATCCTGTGGGGTCTGTTCTACTTTGCCTTTATCGCCGCGGAAAAACTCAGTGGCTTCGAGCTGAAGCTGCCTCATATCCTAAAGCATGTCTATACACTGGCTGTAGTCATTTTCGGCTGGGTGCTTTTCCGCAGCGTAGATTTGGGGCAGACTTTTTCCTACATGCAGACCATGCTGGGCTTAACCGGCACCGCCTTTGCCGACAGCAATTTCCTCTTTTACCTCAAGGAATATTGGCTCTTCTTCGTCTTTGGCGGCGTCTGCTCCTTGCCCATCATCCCAGCCATCAGGGAAAAATTGGCCACTATCAAACCGCTGTCTATTCCGCTGACCGCTATTTTGGTGGCCCTGTTCATCTTCAGCGTCAGCTTTATCATCAAGGGCAATTTTGCCCCCTTTATCTACTTTAACTTTTAGGAGGTGCTATGATGCGTGATATCTTTACCAAGGTGACCTTGATTATCGTTTTGATCATCATAGCCCCTGTCTGCGCTTATTTATTTTATACCACAGCTGTGGAGATGCGGGCCGACCGCGCGGCCATCTTTGCGGAGACCGATACCGTGTTTGAAAAAGCGCAGGCCGCCATCAATTATCTGAATAACAAATATAATGAAAATATGCCGCTTAAGACCAACTTCATCGAGGCCAACGGCTTCTTCCAGCGCGCTGTGGGCAAGCAGTTTATCGAGGATGTCGAGGTCATGTACAGCATCGTTAAGGATGAAAACGGCGAGCTCTATTTTACCGGCTACTGGCAGACGGAAAATGTCTTTGACCAGAAGAATCTGCCTGTGCTGATGCAGGAGATCAAGGCACTGGACAGCGCTTTGTCTAAAGAGGACATCCCTCTTGTCTATATCGCCGCGCCGGAAAAATATATCAAGGGCTATACCGAATTCCCGGATATTATCCACAACTATAATAATGATAAAGTCGATTCTTTTCTCTCGGCTCTCGACCAGACTGATATTCCTCACCTGGATCTGCGCAAAGTCATCAGCGAGCCGGCGGCCGATAAGAGCAACCTTTTCTATTATACCGACCACCACTGGCAGAGCGACGCCTCCTTTGACGCGGCCTGGGCCATCGGTGATTATCTGAACCAGACTCTGGGCTTTAATATCGACCCGCATGACTATTACAGCAACAGCGCCAACTATCTGCGCGATGAATACCCCCGTTCCTTCGTGGGCTCGCAGGGGCGGCGCGTGGGCCGCTATTATACCCGCCTGGATGATTTTACGCTCATCTATCCGGCTTTTGCCACCGATTATGTCATGACCTATTATTCCGGCCAGGAAAAAACACGCAGCGGCGATTTTGTCTCCGCCCTCGTCTTCGATGAATATATAAACAATGATGACGTCTATACCAACCGCTATGCGGCCTGGCTGGGCGGTGACCATGCTCTTTTGACCATAGATAATAAGCTGCAGGATGATTATAAATTGCTGATCGTCAAGGATTCCTTCACCTCGCCGGCGGCCTGCTTCCTCTCCACTGCCGTCAATGAGATCAAGCTGGTGGATTTGCGCCAATATAATAATTCCTTAACCGACCTGGCCCTTTCTTATCAGCCAGATGCCTTTATAATCCTCTACAGTTCCAGCGGACTTAACGAGGCTATGTTTGATTTCGATAACAATATGGCGGAAAGCCAATAAGATAATAATCATATAATGACGATAAAAAAAGCACCGCCCTCTTTTTAAGAAGGCGGTGCTTTTTTTTAGGGGAAATTTTATATACAAGGAGTATATAACAATGTAGTATGGTATTTTATGTTCAAATATATATGTCTATGATTTTTTATGTTTTATTATATAGAACTTCCGCCGCCAAGTCAAGCGGCCGCAAAAGTTATTTAATAATATCACAAAAGCGAACTTTCAGCAGCTGACTCAGCTCCTGTGGCTTCATCTCTATCTGGGAACCCAAGCGGCCGCCGCTGAACATGATGGTCTCATGCAGCAGCGCACTGTCGTGGATGACGGTAAGGAAGCGTTTTTTCATGCCGATGGGGCTACAGCCGCCGCGCACATAGCCGGTCAGCTTGTTGATATCCTTGACAGGTATCATCTCCACCGATTTTTCGCCCACGGACTGCGCTGCTTTTTTCAGGTCCAGCTCCTCCGCCACCGGCAGTACAAAAACATAATATTGCTTGCTTTTGCCGACTGCCACCAGCGTTTTGAAGGTTTTTGTCACCGACATGCCCACTTTTTGCGCCACAGTCACTCCATCCAAAAACCCATCGCATTCATAGGTGTGAATGACAAAGGGCAGGCCTGCTTTTTCCAGCAAACGCATGGCATTGGTTTTGATCTCTTTTTCCACGGCAACAACCTCCTTCTTGGCTATTATAGCCCCCGCCTCCGGACTTTGTCAATTGCCAGGCGGACAGCATATAATGGTTGTGAGAGAGGAGTGCTTGCCTGTGGGTTATAACCGCCAAGCTGCTGTTGCCTATGCCCATCGCTGGGCTTTTGCCCGCAACCCCCTATTTTATGATTTTTCTGATCTGGGCGGTGATTGCACCAACTTTATTTCACAATGCCTTTATGCCGGCGGCGGCGTCATGAACCTTAATCATAATCCGGCACTGGCCTGGTTTTATTTAAGGCCGAACAATCGTAGCGCCTCTTGGACCGGTGTACCCTTTTTATATCATTTTCTTATCCATAATAAGGGGCCGGGGCCTTGGGCCATCCATGCACCGCTGGCGCAAGCGGAGGCAGGTGATGTGATACAGCTCTTCTTCAACGGAGAAGATTATGGCCACTCTCTCTTTGTCGTGGAGGTAGCGGGACCGGATCCTTATAATATCTATATTGCGACCCATACTTATGATAGCGATTTCCGGCCCCTTTCCTCTTACGGCTATGCCGAGGCACGGCTTTTACACATAGAGGGGGCCAGGTTTTAGCTCTGCCCCCTCAGCCTGCCTGCATCGGCTTAGATCAAATCAGACAAAAGATATGGCTACCGATTTTGGCACAGACACGGGCGTTTTGCGCCCCTCTGCTGAAATAGACGGCGTCGGGCGGCAGGATGCGCTGACTGCTGTAAAGCACATAATAGACATTGTTATATTCCTTGCTGGTGGCCACTGTCTTGGCGATGCGTTTGGCCGGGGTGAACTGGTTTTGAGCATAGACCACATGGCGAATATTATCAGGAAAGCGCTCGCTCATTACTCGATTGAAGACCACCTCCACAACCGCCTGCTGGCCGGAATCGCTTTCGCCGCGGGCCTCCAGCCAGACCAGGCGCGCCATCAGATTGATATCGGCTACGCTGATATTTTGTCTGATCACATCATAGCTGTAGTTGTAGTTATATACGGCCGCCTGGGCCGGTGTCGCCGCCCATATTATGACCAGTGCTATGACCAATGCCAGCAGCTTTTTATATGAACACATACTTATACCTCCAACTTCTTTGACAGTTACGCCCAGTCGCATCAGGATGGGCGTTTTTTTATTATGCCGCAAATATGGCAAAATCATACAAAAATGTCAAAGAAAGCCTAAATAAGCAAGCGGCAGCAATATTCCACAAGAGTAAACAAGGGCCGGGGCCTTTCTTATTGATCCAGCTCCTGCACGGCCGAATTAACCAAGGCATCCAGCTCCGACTCGCTGAGATCGATGCCCTTTTCCGCCAAAAAGCTCAGCACATACTCGTATTTGGCCGTTTGGCGCACCAGGTTGTTTTCCTCGTCCTCATAGGCCTTTTCCGCTGCCCGCACGGCCACGCGTACCACTTCCACCAGCCTGGCCCAGCTCTCTTCGCCAATTTTGGCCTTCAGCCAAGGCAGCAAAAAAGCGGTGATCAAAGCCGCCGCCACAGAAACCACTATCTGTAAAACTTCATATGTCATATTATTTCCTCCTCTGTTGTTTTTATAAATTCCCCGTTTTCATATCTATCTCCAATACCAAAACCTTCTTACAGCAATATCCATCCCATACTTACAGCAAAAGCCTCATCCTCGCAGACTGCGATATTGGTTATAACGCCATCGGTTATTTCCGCATAGATAGTTTCCATATATACCTCCTAGCCATAAATCAGGCAGACACCAGAGCCGCCAGCAGCGCCGTTGTAACTTGTGCTAAAGGCACTACTTCCACCACCGCCACCGCCGCCTGTGTTTGCTGTTCCCGCAGTGCCTCCTGATATAGTACTACCGCCTTTGCCGCCACCTCCATCTCCACCCGCACCGCCAGAGGTGGTGCTACCACCACCACCGCCACCGCCATAGAGCGTGTTATTATAAGGGTTTGTGGGGGTGTAATTGGTTGTTCCTCCGCCAGTACCTCCTGCACCTGCAGAACCTGATCCACCATTACTACCATTGCTACCACCATAGCCACCACTGTTAGTACCGCCGCCGCCGCCGCCAGAACCACCAACACCACCAGTAGAACTAGAATTGCCACTACCTCCGGCGGAAGTATATGTAGCATCAAAAGAGCTTGTCCCGCCAGTACCACCAGTTGCTGAAGATGATGTCCCTCTTGTTCCACCAGCACCAATCACACAAGAATAAGAATTACCAGCAGTTACTGGTATATTTCTATATAATTCACAATAGCCACCACCGCCACCACCTCTAACTCCGTAACCACCACCACCGCCGCCGCCGACTAAGTATACATCAACCTCTGTTACACCGGCCGGAACAGTCCAGTTTTGGCTTGATGTAATTGTGGCAAGCAGGGTTTTAACCTTTGCCCCTTGCATATGCATAGCTGCTAAATGACTAAAATACATCTTACCACCGCCTTATATATCACCTTGCAAGAGCCATGTATCAGTTGCTAATTTGCGCAAAACGGCACCTTTGTACTGCGTTTTAATAGCGATATTAGAGCTGCCGCCGTTCAATGTTACACCGCTTGTCAGCTTCACCGTCACCGTACCGGAACCCAACCTGTTTATGCCTATGCTTGCGCCTATCGGGAAAGCAACGGAGGAATTGAGCGGGATAGTAACTTCAATCGCGGAAGATGAG
>CAYRML010000004.1:0-41159 GCA_964425485.1 uncultured Peptococcaceae bacterium
GGTTATAAAAAATCTTAGCAACCGTTATTACAGCCGCAATTGCAGGAGCTGCCATTATTACAACCGTTACAGCTATCAAATCCACAACCGCAGCCATCACCGCAATTTGTGGAAAAGATGCTGCATATAAATTGTAGGATGATTAGTATAACGATGAGATTAACAACGCAGCCAAAGGATCCGTTGCCCCCATCACAACCTAAACCAGTATTGAAAAGGCCCATCTTATTACCCCCTTTTTCAGTCTTTTACATTTTCTAACAGCAGGAATTACCACAGCCGTTGCCACAGCCGCCGCAACTGGTGGGATTAATGATATTGCAGAGGAATTCCAATACGATTAAGAGGATAATCAGGTTGACCAAGCAGCCCCAGATACTGCCATCCCCACAACCATTGCAGCCATTGTTGCCGCCACAACCAAAGTTAAACATTATAATCTCTCCTTTTCGGCTTTTTTTATAGCCTGACCATTTTTACCGGCAGCCCCTACCCAAAAAGGCAGGACTGAACAGAAAGAAAAGCGCTGCAGCCCCCAAAATCACAGGTGCTGCACCGGACCATGGACCATTGTCCGGCCGACAACAAGGAGGGGGACAGCAATTGTTAATGGGATAAGGTGTTTGACATGCTACGGGATAGTAACATTGATTTGGTCTTGGAAAATCATGACAAGGTGCAAAACAGCTTGCTCCGGCGCATGGAGGGCCGAAATTTCTGCAAGAAGGGCATCTTTTGCAACAAATATTCATACATTTACCTCCTTTTTATGGTAGTTTGCCTGATGGTAGGCTTTTATAGTACATGATATGGATGCCTGAGCTGATTGGTGCTTTTCTAGTCAAATTTTCTTAAAAATGAGTAGCTTAAATTAGGCATATTAAGAAAATATAGTTGCAATTTATGGCAATTGCGGAAAAACCTAATTTATAGTATTATTTGCTCGACAAATCTGTTACAATTAAGTAGAAACAAAGCAGCTCCTTAGATTTCTATGTTGAGGAGATTATCAAGCAAAAATATATAAGCAATATGTGATGATTAAGTAAAAAATTTTTAGAAATACAGCAAAAAAATGAAAGATTTTAGCTCTTTTTACTGTATAAATTATAAGTACAGGAGGCTGGCGCATGGAGCGTCTCAACGATAAGGTATTAGTCGACCTGTGCCTTGAAGGTGAAAAGCAGGCCTTTAATGTGCTTATTGTTCGTTATGAAAAACAGATATTTGCTTTGGCTTATCGTTTGAGTGGTGATTATGATGAGGCCAAGGATCTAGCTCAAGAGGCTTTTATACATATCTACGGACATTTGAAGCATTTTGATTCCTCCAGGCCGTTTTTTCCTTGGATGTACAAGGTGGCACATAATATTTGCCTTAATAAATTAAATAAAAAGGCAAGGCAGAACATTTCATTAGATGATCTGGTGGAGTTCACTCCTGTGGAAAACAATGTGGATCATGTGCCGGATCTGGCCTTGGATAAAAAAGAAAAAGCCAGGCAAGTGTATGAAGCTATCGAAAATCTGCCACAGCAATATAAAGATGTAATTATTTTAAAGTATATACAAGGCTATTCCTATAAAGATATTTGTGCATGTTTGGATTTGCCACAATCAACCGTGGAAACCAGATTATACCGAGGCCGGCAGGCCCTACAAAAAACTTTGGCTCCTTTGCTTAGGCGCAAAGGAAGCTAAGGTGGAAAGGAGCAGAGAGATGAACTGCCAACAATTTTTTAACATTATACAAAAGCAGCTAGACGGTCAGTTGCCACAAGAGTTGGCTGCTGATTTTGCTGAACATTTGGCAGAATGTCCGGCCTGTGCTGAAAATTATGCAGAGGCTGTGGCTCTCGATGCTCTTTTGACGGAGACCCTGTCTCAAATAGACATCCCTACAGATTTTGCCGCTTCGGTTATGGCTAAATTGCCGGATAATATGCCCGAAGTGGCAGCTACTGATAATATAGTGCCTATCAGCATGAAGGGTAAGGGTAAAAACCTGCTCAAGCCTGTCATTTGGGCGTCTTGCGCGGCGGCGGTTGCAGTTTGTGTAGGACTATTCGGTTTCAATGGCCATAATATGGATATTTTACCTAATCAGGTGCAGATTGCCAAAGAGGATCCTGTACATCAAGAGAATAATCCTGCCCTTGATCGCGTGGAAAATTCAACAGTTAATGGTATAGAAAATAAAGATAATAATGTGGTAGATGAGGGACAAGAAAACACTGATAATAAAACCGCAAATTCTTCTATGCAGATCGCTCAGCAAGAAAAAAGCAGCACAGGTCTTGTCTCAACCCCTAAGGTTGCTTATAATACACAGATTAATGGCCAATTTAATATTACTATCCTGGCACAGCATGAAAATGCCAGTGCTCTGGCTCCCCATATCAAAGTCAATGGTAATATTGAATATTTGCTTAAAACAGAAACGGGTTATGAGTTGTGGCAACAAAGTCTCACTGCCTCCGACCCGCCTATTATGTTGGAAAAAGATGCTACGCTTGTTACTCGTGGCCAAAACAATACCAGTGTAATGTCCTGGTTGCAAGGTCGGGAATATATCACAGATATCTCTGAAGATGGCAGTTTATTTGCGGCCAATATCAAAGGCGAAGAGGGCGGGCTTTGGATTTCACCCAATAATGCTAACTCCGATCCGCGCACCTTTACTACTATCGGCGGAGGCTCTTGTCTCTCCATCTCTCCAGATAGCAGCAAAATAGCATTCACCGATTCCACCGGCAAGCTTTATGTCGCCTATTTGGCTGAGAACACGACCATAGAAGTCTTTGATGGTAATGTCAGCTATCTGGCCTGGCTGGGAGAAAGCCGCACTTTGATCTTTTCCGCGACTCCCAAAGATGAGGTGTACAGCAATATTTATCGAGCTACCATACCATAAAAAATAGTCTCTAAAAAGCGGTATTTCTTATAAGAAATACCGCTTTTCTTGTTTTAAGGGCAGGATAATCCATGCTGAAAGAGAATTAGTCATAGGACAATTTTAGTTTATTAAAGAGAGGAAGATTTTTTTGCAAGGACAAAGCACCATTATCGGGCAAAGGAAGCAGATAATTAAAGAAGCCATCGCGGAGGCTGTGACAGTTGCTAAAGAACAAGGCTTATTGTCTTTTGCCAATTGCCCGGATTTCACCGTGGAGGTGCCCAGAGAAGCCAGCCATGGTGACTTTTCTACCAATGCGGCTATGATGCTGGCAAAAGCCTGTAAGAAGGCACCGCGGGATATCGCCTCCATCATTATTGATAAATTCCCTACCCAAAAATTAGTGGCAAAAATTGAGGTGGCCGGCCCTGGTTTTATCAATTTTTATCTTCATGATTATTGGCTGAACGACTGCCTAAAAGAAATTTTATCTGAAGGCGAAAACTATGGCCGCAGCGATTTTGGCCAAGGCAAAAAAGTGCAGGTGGAATTCGTCAGCGCCAATCCTACCGGTGAGCTGCATATGGGCAATGCTCGTGGAGCCGCCATTGGCGATACGTTGGCCTCTTTATTGACTTTGGCCGGTTATGAGGTGCAAAGGGAATTTTATATTAATGATGCCGGTAATCAGATAGAAAAGTTTGGACTTTCTTTGGAAGCCCGTTATTTCCAGGCCTTAGGCGAGGATATGCCTTTCCCGGAGGACGGCTATCATGGACAGGATATTATTGATACGGTGCAGGCCTTAGTGGATCAGGAAGGTGATAAATATAAAAATATGGATGCCTCGTTGCGGCGGGAGCTTTTGACCAATTATGCTTTGGCTAAGAAAATTGCTTCTATCAAAGAAACTTTGGCCGACTTTGGTGTCCATTATGATGTCTGGTTCAGTGAGCAATCTTTGCATGACAGTGGGGCCATCACCGATATTATACAAAAATTACAGGACAGCGATTATCTTTATGAAAAAGAGGGGGCCCTCTGGTTCGATTGCCGGCGCCTCGGTCAGGACAAAGATGAGGTGCTGGTGCGCTCCAATGGCGTACCCACTTATTTTGCCGCTGACATCGCTTATCATAATAATAAGTTCGAACGGGGCTTTGATCAGGTGATCAATATTTGGGGCGCCGATCATCATGGTCATGTGGCCCGCATGAAAGAAGCTATGAATGCTCTGGGCTATGAGCCGCAGCGCCTGCATGTGATATTGATGCAATTGGTGCGTCTGTACCAGGGCGGCGAAATTTTACGCATGTCTAAACGCACCGGCACTTATGTTACTTTAGCTGAATTGATGGAAGATATCGGTAAGGATGCCGCGCGCTTCTTTTTCGTTATGCGTTCGGCCGACAGCCAAATGGATTTTGACCTGGATTTAGCCAAAAAGCAATCCTCAGACAACCCCGTCTATTATGTTCAATATGCTTATGCCCGCATCTGCTCTATGATGGCCGCGGCCGAAAAAGAAGGATATGAAGAAAAACCGGTTGCAAGCTGCGATTTACGGCTTTTGCGTCATGCCAGCGAATTGGCTTTGATCCGCCACATGGCTGATTTTCCCGATGAGATTATATATGCTGCCGAGAATTATGAGCCGCATCGGCTGGCCGGCTATGTGCAGGAAGTAGCGTCTTTATTCCATAATTTTTATAGCCATTGCCGGGTTCTGGATGAGGATAAAGAATTGGCTGCTTCGCGCATCTGGCTGGCCAAAGGGGTAGCTACTATAATCAAGACCAGCTTAGAGGCTATGGGTGTTACGGCTCCGGAAAAAATGTGATTTACCGCAAAAAAACAGCACAGGTTAACTGTGCTGTTTTTTATTTATAATAAGTAAATTTATTTTTAGGCTTGGCCGGCACTGCCGAAGAGACGGATTTTTTCTTTGACGATTTCTACCATGGCGGCTCTGGCCGGTCCTAAGACTTTGCGCGGGTCGATTTGGGCAGGATTTTCGGCCAAAGCATCTTTAAGCCCGGCCATGAAGGCCTCCCGCACATTGGTGTCGATGTTAATTTTGCTGACGCCTCTTTCAATGGCGGCGCGGATGGTATCGTCCGGCACACCGGATGAGCCATGTAAGACGATAGGAACGGAAATCAGAGAGCGAATCTTTTCCAGCCGCGGCAGATCCAGTTTAGGAATGCCCTTATATTGGCCATGAGCGGTGCCGATGGCAATGGCCAAGGCATCGATATCAGTATTTTTTACGAAATATTCAGCTTCTTGAGGATCGGTATAGATGGCGTCTTTTTCGCTGACGGAAATATGATCCTCTGTGCCGCCGATCTTGCCTAATTCGGCTTCAACGCTGAGGCCGCAGGCCCTGGCCACTTCGGAAACTTTGTTAGTGATGGCAATATTATCTTCTAAAGAGAATTTGGAGCCATCGATCATAACAGAGGTGAAACCCCTGGATACGCATTGCATGATTTGTAGAAAATCGGTGCCATGATCCAAATGCAGGGCTACGGGGACATGGGTTTGTTCCGCGGCAACCCTTGTTAGAGCTACGATATAATCGATGCCGGCATATTTAAGCGCTCCCTGGCTGGCCTGGATAATAACAGGAGAATTTTCTTCCGTAGCTGCCGTGATGATAGCCTGGACAATCTCCATATTATTGCAGTTGAAAGCACCGACCGCATAGCGGCCTTTTTCGGCCTTATCCAAAAGTGGTCTCATAGGTACGAGAGGCATAATAATTCCTCCTTAATTTGTTGATCTTTTATCTAAATTATATAAGTGTTTTGAAACCGGGCTGAAAATTGATGATGGATCCTTGTGGCCCCAGCATGATATTGTCGGCTTTTTTCAACATCAACAAGTCGATGGGGCGGGAGGCCAGAATAGGGATAGAAGAGTGGCAGTTGTCACAGGATACAATCAATTTGTCGAAGCAGATCTGCAAGTTAAAATCTCGGCAGGAACAAGAGCAGCCGATGCGGTTTTCAGCCAGCATGGTATTAAAGCGATGCAGCAATTTGGCCATGAGAATAGGATGAGAGAAAAAATCATGCAGCTCGGCTTGATGATGAAGGATGAAATTACCTTCCTGATTCAATTGATCTATAATGGGCTTTTGCAAGCCAATAAATGCCAGATTGATGCCGACGTCTTCACAAGTGCAAATCATGGGCAAATTCTGTTGTAACTCTTCGGCCTGGAATATATAAGCATGTTCTTCTAGACAGGCGGGACAATAGACGCTGAGATAAAAATGCTTTCTGCCCGACATTTTGAACGAGAGAACTTTTTCACCACAATCACAAGAAAAGGATTGTTCTTGCTGACCACGATAAATGAAGGGTGATAAACGACGGAACAATAGTCTGTCCTGGCAATGAGGGCAACTCATAGCAAGGAAAAAATCCGGATCGATAATCAAGACATCCCCTCCTTTTTGCTCGTCTTTTTAAGATTTCTCTATATTAGTTAAAAAACCTGCCTTATTTTTCAATATCTTGTGCATCGATAATGCTTCTTTGACCGACAAATTTTTGGTCTTTATAATAAATGCGGCTTATACGGCTGTTCGTGCAAGTACGCCGCAAAGAAATTTTCAAAACATCCCCTTTTTCCAAAGGCTGACCGCTTATATCCACGGCAGAGAGCTGCATGCCAACCCGGCCTACGATGGGTAGTTGATCCTTGACGCCGTCATGTTCATAAATGGCATAATGCAGCGGTTTTTGAGCCATGATGCGGCCGGCGTTTTTCATGCTTTGTTTAAAGACAGAACCAATATTGCCGTTTCTGGTATTGGTTTCCAGAGCAAATCCGTCGGCATAACCGAAGGGGATGACAGCAATACGCATATTTTTTGCCGCCACAAAATCACCGCCATAGCCGACAGCATCCCCTTTTTTCAATTCCCTTACGGCTATGATACGGCAGCAGGCCTGCCAGGGATTGTGCAGCTGCCAGTTACAAGGCAATGCCACCGGGCTTTGGCCATAGAGGATGGTGCCGGCTCTGACCATATCAAAGCAAGCCTCGGGCAAGCGCAGGATGGCAGTGGAATTAGCCATATGAGCGATGCCATAATCGATATTTTTTTCTTTGATGGTAGCCAGTGCTTTTTTGAAGGCCGCGATCTGACGAGAGGCGGTGGCATTTTCTGCCGCCAAAGCCAGATGGGAATAGACTCCTCTCAGACGGGAGGCAGGATTTTTGCTGATTTTAGCAGCCAGAGCTGCGGCCTCATCAATATTTATGCCTAGACGATTCATGCCGCTATTGATTTTCAGATGGCAAGGCTGGTTAGCGCAGCCGGCTTTGGCTAAAGCTTGCAAGGACTGCGGACTATCTATACTGGCTGTGAGTCCATATTTTCCAAACAGTTCCGCCGTATAATCGGAAGGAGGTATAAAGACTAGGATAGGAGTTTTGCTGCCTGATTGTCTCAGTTCAACACCTTCTTCGCAAGTGCTGACAGCCAGCATGTCAACCTGATCCGCTAATATGTGGGCAATGGCTTTGGCCCCCAAGCCATAAGCGTCGGCTTTAACCACTGCTAAAAGACGGCAAGCGGCAGGCAAATGATTTTTTATTTCCCGCGCATTAGCCTCGATAGCATCCAAATTTATTTCTATCCAGCGGTCCTGTTTAATTTCTGTGGGCATATTTCCTCCTAATTATTCGGCGGCCGTAGTATTAATCTGCTTGTTTTCGCCTTTGATCTTCTTCTTAAAGCGGATCAAACGACGAATATTTTTTTGATATATAGGCTCGGCAAAATTATAGAAATTGTAGGCAGAAGGCTTAAAGACCAGGTCATATTCACCGATAAAATGAACATAATCGCCGCCGAAGCCTTTTTTGAATTTGACCAGCCCATACAAAGGATGCTCCGGCGGAACATCGCCCGGCACACCTCGGAAATCATAGAGGGTACAGCCATTGGCTTTGGCCCAGCGTATCATTTCCCATTGCATAAGATAATTGGGCATGACATTTCGATATTGATTGGCTGAAGCGCCATAAATATACCAGGCCTTTTTACCCAGTTTAAAAGTCAGCGCGCCGGAGACGATTTTGCCTTCGTAATGCATAAGAAAAAGTTCCGTCAGTCCGGCGGCATGCATTTTATCATAGAAGGTATCAAAATAAGCTCGAGAGCGAATGAGAAATTTATCTCTTTGCGCTGTTTCCTGCAAAAGAGGATAGAAAAAATCCATGCCACTTTTATCGGCTATTTGGGCTGTAACACCTTTTTTCGTTGCCAGGCGCAGATTATAGCGGGTCTTTTGATGCATGTTGGCTAAAAGAGTTTCCTCCTCCGGAGTTATGTCCAGGCGAAAGACATGACGCGGCTGTACTCCCTCAAATCCTTCCCCTTTTTCTGCGGAACGAAAGCCGCTGCCTTTGAGTCTTTTGGTCCAGATTTCAGCATCGGAAGGCACATCGGGATCGATTTTACAAAAAACCACATTATGCTCTTTAGCCAATTCCTTCACGCTTTGCCACATAAAATCCCAGCAATCAGCATCATATATATCAAGAACTGGTCCCCGAGGCGCATAAAAAAGCGCCCCCAAGCGGGCCGGCAGATTCCTTTTAAGCAAGGAGCAGGCAGCGATGATTTTTCCTTCATCATTTTCTATAACCAGTCGCAGCGGCTTCCAAGAACTGTCTGCTTTAACTTCTCCCCATTGCCAAGTCTGTAAAACATGGCCTTTGGGATGATCTGCGACAAATTGGTTAAAGATATCTTTTTCATCTTCTTTGATCAAACGCCAACGCATGATAAGCCTCCTTGATTTAGCATGATAACAGATATGTTTTATTGTGCGTATGCTTTTTATTATAGCTGGAAACATCTACATTATTCGTGGCAGGGGCAGGGTTTTCCTGCACCTTTAGGAATATAAAAAGAACCTCCTTGGAGGTTCTTTTTATATTCCTAAAACTCTTTAAGGCAGATAGTTGAGGGGATCTACAGCTTTATCATTGATACGTATTTCCAGATGCAAATGAGGGCCGGTAGTAAGTCCCGTCATACCTATGGTCGCGATGACATCGCCTGTTTGCACATGATCGCCCACAGAGGCCTCAATATCTTGCACATGGGCATAAAGAGTTTTATAGCCATCGCTATGATCGATTACGATACCTCTGCCATAAATGCCTGATAACCAGCCGGCTTCTATAATCGTACCGGCCTGAGCCGCGGCAATTTCAGTTCCTTTCTCCGCTGCTATATCCAGCCCATGATGGAATCCACTTTCCCTATTGCCAAAACAAGAGGTGATTTCTCCTTGCAAAGGCCAGCTAAAAAGCAGGCTGGGTGTCCAGGGCTGGGAACGGCTGGCCGTGACGACGTTGTGAATTATCTGTTGATATTCAGCGGAAGTATTAGCTGGCAATACCAGTTTTTGACCAATTTTTAAATAATTAGGGTTAGAAATAGCATTTTGTTGTACAATAGTGTTGATGGTGGTATTATATTTTTGGGCCAGCTGCCATAAACTATCACCGGCAGTTACGGTTATGGTCTGCTGCGGTTCCTGTGGAATCCAGATAGTTGTCCCCTGCTGGGGTGTTGCTGATGGATCCAGGTTGTTCATAGCTGCCAGAAGCTCGACGTCGACATCATAGCGGGCGGCGATAATACTGATATTTTGCCCTGCTTTCACCTTATGGGCAAGCTTGCCATCATTATCCGTTGCCATGGCATTAAGCGGTATGGCCAGCACCAGCAGCAGCGTCACCAGGATCAGCAAAAATTTTTTCATGATTAAAATCCTTTCCTGTTATGTTCATACTAAGGAATATTTTGCCCTAAAATCCAAGCAAATATACTTAGTCTGTAATAAGCCTCATAACAGGAAAAAGCCGTTCCATCTTTAATTATTTAAATATAAATTTCGCCAAGAGGAGAAAATAATGGCCGATATGCTTTTTGCCCGTCCGGATGGACAATGGTTTGATTTCCCGGGACTTGAACTGGCCGCTATTAGCGGTAATATGATGCTGAGAGCCGGCAGAAAGGAAATGATCCCCTTGCCTGAAGGCGCTACGCTAACCATGATGCCTCTGACCAAGCCTTGGGGTTTTGACAGATTAAGCGGCCAGTTCAAGGCTTTAGAATATGATCCTTATGCGGAAAAGGACGAGCCGGTTTGGGCTATGGCCGCGCTTTTGCCGCAGGGATTCACACGCACGCTTTTACCGGCGGCCTCCTTAGCCGAAGAGCCATTGCCTCTTTTGGGCTATACAGCTGTGGGCATAGAAAAGGATCGGTTGGTAGTGGCCGCCGTGCAAACCGATGAACACAAAGAATGGCATCCCGATCGCTATAATACGGCCGAACTGCCGGCATTGTTGGCTAAGCGGCAAAAGCAGCTTCCCGATAATCGCATCCTCCGCCAGTTGGCCTTTTGCTCTGAAAATTATGGTTGTTTTACGGCCCAGAATATTTTTTATCGGCGGCAGGAAGGGGGCATACCCGTCTCGCCTTTTTGTAATGCCGACTGCATAGGCTGTATTTCCTCTCAGCCCAGCGAATGCTGTCCCTCGCCGCAAAATCGCATCGATTTTGTGCCCAGCCAAAAGGAAATTGTGGAAATAGCCGTACCGCATCTGCAAAAAAAAGGCGGCATCATCAGCTTTGGCCAGGGCTGCGAAGGAGAGCCCACCTTGCAGGCTGGTCTCATCGCTTCCTCTATCCAGGAGATACGCCGGCAGACCGCTGAAGGTACCATTAACATCAACACCAATGCCGGCGATAGCGAGGCTATAAAAAAAGTTTGCGCGGCCGGCGTGGACAGCCTGCGCATCTCTCTTTTTTCGCCACTGGCCGAAGAATACGCAGCTTACCACCGTCCTCAATACAGCCTGCATGATGTCTGCCGTTCTTTGGCCATAGCCAAAGAATATCAGGTGGCGGTTTCTTTAAATTTATTTACTTACCCTGGATTTACCGATCGCAATCCCAGAATAGAGGCGCTTTTACGATTGGTGGATCAATATACCATCAAGCAGATACAGCTGCGCAACCTCAATATCGATCCGCGCATAATGAGCCAGCAATTTTGCGATCACTTGCCCGGTATCGGCATCACAAACATGCTGCGGCAAATAAAAGAAAGCAATCCGGATCTTTTGCTTGGCAATTATTCCCGCTCCTGGCAACATAAAGAAAAAAGCAAATAAAATCCTTTACAGGAGAAAATGCTTGTGATATAATTCATAAGGTCGGCAGTTTTAGCCGCAACAGCTATGTATATGAAAGAGGTGACCACCGTGAAAGAAGGTATCCATCCTAAATATCAAGAGGTAGAAGTTGTCTGTTCTTGCGGCAATCGTTTTAAGACTGGTTCAACCAAGCCGGAAATTAAAGTAGAGCTTTGTTCCCAATGCCATCCTTTTTATACCGGTTCTAAACGTCTGATGGTGGAACAAGGCGGTAGAATAGATAAATTCAAGAAAAAATACAACATGTAAAAAACAACATGTAAAAACAAAAAAGACCTGTCCTTTGCACAGGTCTTTTTTTATTATTAGATCAGATTTTGCGGGTTAAGTCCTTCCAGTTCCGGCAGGCAGAAAACACCGTCTTTTTGTATCAACCGGCCGTCAAAATAGATTTCCCCACCGCCATAATCTTTACGCAAAATTTTGACCAAATCCCAGTGCAAGGCACTTTTGTTGTCATTGTCCGCTTCATCATAACAGCAGCCGGGAGTAAAATGGAAGCTGCCGCAAATTTTTTCGTCAAATAAGATGTCATTGGCAGGATGTTTGATATAAGGATTGAGGCCCAAGGCAAATTCGCCGATATAACGGGAGCAATTATCAGTATCCAGCACCTTATTAAGAGAATCCGAGTAATTATCACAGCAGGCTTCGATGATTTTGCCTTGGGAAAATTCCAAACGAATATTGCTGTATACTAGGCCCTCATGCGGGGATGCTACATTATAAGTGATATAACCCTCCACGGAATCTTTGACCGGCGCCGTATAAACTTCGCCATCCGGGATATTGCGTTTGCCGGCACATTTGATGGCTGAAATCCCCTTAATAGAAAATTGTAGATGAGTATTGGGGGCGATGATAGTAACTTGATCGGTATTGTTCATAAGCTCTACCAGCGGTGTCATTGCTTCCGACATATGCGCATAGTCGAGATTGCAAACATTAAAATAGAAGTCGCGAAAAGTGTCGGTAGGCATTTTTGCTTCCTGAGCCATAGAAGGATTGGGATAACGCAGTACGACCCATCTGGTATGTTTTACGCGCAAGTCATGGTGTACAGGATGGGAAAGCAGAAGGCTGTGCAGCTGCTTTTTTTCCTCAGCTATCTGGGCCAGCTCATAAAGATTTTCTTTAGCACGCAGGCCAATATAGGCCTGCATTTGCTCCATACGATCAATCTGCCAGCCGGCTTCCATTTTTAATTGCTCTTCTGTAATATTTTGCAGCCATTCTTTAAGCAGCACATCATTATTAAAAGATAAAAAAGGCAAACCGCCGGCAGCATAGACGGCACGCAATAGCTCTTTGGCGAAAACTTCCTCGCCAGCCGGCAGGTCCAGCAGCACATGATCTCCTTTTTTTATTTCGCAGGAATAATGTACAAGATTTTCCGCCAGGATGCGGAAACGGTTATCACAGGGATTGCTCGTATAATTGAACATAACAGAACTCCTTTATGATTTTGATATTTATATTGTAGCCAAATTGTCTATATACTACAAGTTTTTTACAAAATAAAAAAAAGCGGCTTGGCCACTTCTTTTTTTATTATCTTAGCAAAATCAAAATTGGGAGGAAAACTGAAGACACTGCTCCCTGCTAAAAAGCAGTGTCTTCTATTTCCCGTAAAGGATATAGATATGCTGTATTTCTGATAAATTATATAATAATATATACGTCCGCATATTATATAAATTATTTTTAGACCATCTTTGATAAAGGCCTTAGAAACCAGCCTTTAGGATATATATTGAATGATAGCATGATTATTTGGCAAATACAAGTATTTTTTTGCGGCAACTATCAAAGGCAGTTTTTGGAAAAAGGAACTATGATGGCAAAGTAGAAGTCTTTTAAAATAATGAGCATGTTTTAGGGGGGACTTTTTGCGTGAGAAAATTGAAAAAATTGTTATTATGCTTGGTCATAACCACAGTATTTTTAGGGGTTTGTGCCGCGCCTACATGGGCTGCCAATGATATCAAGGTTATAGTTAATGGCAACACACTCAGCCTGGATGTGGCCCCGGCTATAGAAAACAACCGTGTTTTACTGCCCATGCGTGCTATTTCCGAGGCTATGGGCGCCACAGTCAATTATATTTCCGAAACAAAACAGGTCGACATCTATAAGGGCTCTGATGAGATGCATATATATCTAAATCAGACCGATGCTCTGGTCAATGGCAGCGTGGTCACTATGGATGTAGCGGCTAAGGCTGTGAAGGGGCGCACTCTTCTACCTCTGCGTTTTGTCGGCGAAAGCCTGGGTGCTACAGTAGATTGGAATAGTACAACAAAAACTGTAAATATTGTTGCCAATAGCAATAGTGGTAATAATGTCAATAATAACGGCTCGTCAGAAATATCGGCTATGGAAGAGGAACTTTTAAATTTGCTGAATAATGAACGCAGCCAAAAAGGACTGGATACATATTTGACAGATAGCAATTTGACCAGGATGGCCAAAGCGCATAGTATGGATATGGCGGAAAATGGCTTCTTCTCCCACACCTCTCCCACTTATGGCAGCGCAAAAGAGAGAGCGCAGATATATGGCGTCAGCAATGTAGGAGAAAATATTGCTTATGGCTATCCTTCGGCACAAAGCGCATGTGCTGCTTTTATGAACAGCCCCTCCCATCGGGCCAATATGCTTTCCAGTACTTATACACATGTGGGAATTGGCATGTACAAAAAAGCCGGTACCACCAACACAGATATATATGTGACTATTGATTTTTATTGATGATATTTTTATTACTGGTTCAACCATAAAGAAAGCCGCGAATCATTTGATTCGCGGCTTTCTTTATATATATAGTAAAATTTGCAGGATTAAGGCAGCCGTGATAACTAAATTGATGATGAATAAGAGAACATATTTGTTCTTGAGAGAAATCATTATACATCTAATCCCGCAGATAGCGGCTGCTAGGCCCGGTATAAATATTGGTATAAATTCAGACCATAAATAAATATCGGCCAGGTAAAAAAGCGATAGTATTATCAATAGTATCTGTAAAAGTAATAAATGCAGGGGTATTTTATTGTCGGAATAATAGCTGTTAATCATATGCAGTCCTCGGAAATATGTAAAATCAACTGTTGACATTTTCTTTAAGCAGGTCACGGATTTCCGTTAGCAATAATTCTTCTTTGCTGGGTTCAGGCGGAGCAGGGGCCCCTTCTTCTTTGTTTTTGCTAAAATTTTCTTTGGCTTTATTAGCCAATTTGATGATTAAAAAGATGAATAGGCCAATCAGTACAAAGTCGATCACGCTTTGGATAAAACTGCCATAGGCAAAAACCACAGCCGGCGTTACTACGGTATCACCATTCATAACAGCTTCCTTCATAACTATTGAGAGATCACTGACATCTTTGCCGGCTGTGATAAAGCCAATAACAGGCATCAGGATATCATTGACCAGAGAGGTTATGATCTTGCCGAAGGCCGCGCCGATGATCACAGCTACGGCCAGATCCATTACATTGCCTCTGGTTAAAAACTCCTTAAATTCTTTAAGCATGATTATCCCCCCTTTCTTTGATTAATGTCATACAGCCAATCCTCCAGAATTTGTTCCAACTGAGGAACGGTTTCCACCAAAAAGTCCGGCTCATAGGCGGCCAATTGTTCTTTATTGCAAGCACCCCAAGTGACACCACATGTTGCTATACCGGCAGCTTTGCCGCAATTTATATCAAAATAGCTGTCGCCGACAAAAATCACTTGCTCCTTGTCCAGAGATAATTGTTCACAGGCGAAAAGGGCTGGCCCGGCAGTGGGCTTATGACCGCAATCATCGCTGGCCGTAACCAATATATCAAATATATCATGCAAATCAAGTATCGATAACGAATTCAAGCAGCCATTTTTTACTTTAGATGTGACGATGCCCAGGTCAATTCCCCGCGCTTTCAGTTTGCGCAGAAGTTGGGGCATGCCTTCATAAGCGGTCATTTTCGGCTCCGGGCATTGCAGAAAATGTGCATTATATATGGAACGGTATTCCTCGCCCCGACCTGGCCCCAGCAGCATTTCCCCTGTTTGTAGCATTGGTATACCGATGAGAGATATTATTTTATCTTCATCATATGGTATATTGAGGTCGCGGCAGGCCAGACGGGAACATTCGATGATACAGGGCAGGGAATTAGCGATAGTTCCGTCAAGATCAAATAATATTGCCGGCATTTAAGACTCCTTTTTATGGTTTTCTTGCAAAAAAGCAGCTATGGCTGCCTGATATACTGTCTTCAGGGGCAGATCAAAAGTAGCAGCAGCTTGGATGCAGCTTTCATATTCGGGTGCGATATTTTGCTTTTGGCCCTTGCCGCTGACTTTGATATTTATTTTACCATAATCGGTATCAACCTGAAGATTTTGTCGGGGTTGTATAAGACGCAGCTCTCTTCGTATACGCAGCCCGATAGTAGTTGTCTCGTGCATGATCAACTGAGCTAATTGCGGGCCCTGTCCGGCCCGTGCGATTACAGTCAGCTGCCAGCCCGGACGCCCTTTTTTCATAAAAACAGGGCTATAGGCCATATCCAAAAAACCTTCGGCCACGGTTATTTTTTGCCAAAGATGGCCTAAAAATTCACCTTGGCAATCATCCAGCCAGCAAGTTATCACATCGACACAGTCTTGCTCCTGGACTTGACCCAGCAAAGCGCGCATGATATTAGGCATGGGCAAATCCTTTTGCCCGGCCCCCAAACCCACTTTTTGCAGACTGAACTGCGGCGGCCGGAAACCGCCGACCGCCAAAGACGCATGCAGAATGGCAGCTCCGGTCGGGGTGATAAGCTCTCCTTCCAAAGGGCTGTGCACCAAATCAGCTCCTTGCAATAATTGCAAAACGGCGGGGGTCGGCACGGCTAAACGACCATGGGTGCAATCCACGAAGCCATGAGAAAGCGGCAGCGGCGAAGCATAGACAGCATCAATGTTCAGAGCGTCTAAGGCCAGAGCCGCGCCGCATATATCCAATATGGCATCAGTGGCGCCAACTTCATGAAAATGGACTTTTTCTCTTGGACAGCCATGAGCGGCGGCTTCCGCTTGTGCCAGCAGGCGGAAAGTGGTCAGCGCCAAAGTTTCGGCTCGATCCGGCAATTTGGCCGCTCTGATGATTTGCTCTATCTGCGGTAAATGACAATGACTAGGGCTTTCTTGATAGCTGATCGCCACTTGTCCTGCCGTTATGCCGTTTTTTTGCACTTCCAGATATTCCATTTGCCAATCCGGCAAAGTAAGGCGCGCCAGTTGTTTACGTATATAATTTAAGTCTGCCCCGCAGCCGATCAAAGCGGCCAGGATCATATCTCCGCTGATGCCGGTGGGGCAGTCAAAATAGATTATTTTTGACAAAAGAAGCTCCTTTCATAAAGGAAACAGATCCATGCTGCCGCTGCGTAATCCTTCCAGATCAAAAGTTATATAATCAAAGCCCAATTGCTTAAGTGCCTGTACCAATTGCTGGCGTATAGCTACTACTTTATCGATTTGAGTGGGGTCCACTTCTAGTCGGCAAATATTTCCGTGCAGGCGCAACCGGCAATCAGAGAAGCCCAAATGACGAAGGACTTGTTCTCCCTTTTCTATGCATTGCAAAATATGAGGCTCAAGCTGCGTATGATAAGGCAAACGGCTGGCCAGGCAGGGGCTTGCCGGCCGCTCGGCTACCGATAATTTTATCTGCCTTGCCCATTGCCGAATATCGGCCTTATCTAGACCGGCTTGGGCCAAAGGATGAGCTACCTTAGCCTCATCCGCCGCCTGATTGCCCGGCCGCTGACTTTTCAGGTCATCGGCATTGCTGCCATCAACAACCAGCGGCAAGCCCTTTTCCGCGGCCAGAGTGCCCAGTACTTTATAGATATATTTTTTGCAAAAATAACAGCGCTGGGGCTTGTTTTGCGCTACTTCCTCGATCTTTAAGAGGTCTTCTGCTTGTAATGACCATTGTAAATTTAACTCATGGGCTACAGAATGGGCGTTTTGCCTATCCGCTTGCGATAAAAGCGGCGAATCGATAGTCACGGCATAAAAGGAGCAGCCCTCTTTTTTGGCCGCGGCGGCTAAAAGGGAGCTGTCCACCCCTCCGGAAAAGGCCAGAACAAAGCTGCCATTTTGCCGCAACCACTGCCGCAGAAGATTTTTCTTTTGTTCAATATTAGTCATATTAGCCATGCTATTGGATATAGTTGAGCGGCGAAGCGGCGGTCAGGCTCTTGCTGATATCAGTTCCTTCGGGTAAATATTCTTGTATTTCTCCTTCGATGAGGATAGTGATGGAGTTAACATTCGGTATCTCGGTCAAAGAATAGATCAAAGAATTGACCAGCATGGTTTCAGCAGCGGTGCCGCCGCCATAAGAGAGTATATCATGGGAAAAATTAAGGATCAAATTATTTTTATTCAAAGTCAAGTCCAAAAGTTTTGTGTTCGGCCAGATAGTGCGCTCTAAACCTTTTTTGCCGGATCCTTTGATCAACCTTTTGACGGTTTCTTTTGCTTGATATATAATGGCTTCTTCCTTACTCATACTATTATCAAGAGAGATAGCATAACTCCTGGGGACCAGATACATGGCCATATTATCGCTGAAATAGCAGGTTATATGCATTTGGTCAAAGACTAGATCACTATCACTGTTGGCATAGGTAAAGCTGATGGGCTGGCTGATATCCAGGCCGGAAAAATCGTTGATGGCTTTGCCTTCCACTAATATTTGCATCTGAGCATTAGGGTTTAGAAAGAGTACGGTATGAGCCAGGCAGTCCACGGCTTTTTGTGCCATTTGCGGCTCTACGCTTAATATCTCCTCGGTTAGATCCACATAGATAATATTACTCATGCTATAGATATCGATCAGCTTGGTGTTTTGCGGTATAGGAGAAAGTAGGAAATCATTGGGAGCCCCGGCCAGCAATTTTTCCACCGAGGTTTCTGCAACCTCATGGGTGGAATTTATGGACATAGTCACAGGCACCAGCCAATTGCCGTCTGCAGTCAAAAAATAGACGACAGCAATGTCAGAGGCTTGTTCCTGCAAGAATTCTTTGCTGGTATTACTATTATCTACAGGTTCTCCTCCTGTTTGTGAGCAAGCGGAAAAAATAAAAATTGAAAGTAAGGCAACGATGATCGGTAAAATATAAAATTTTTTCATCAAAAGACCTCCTTTTTGGTCTATGATTTTTATGATACATATTTTACAGTGTTTAAAATGTATATTTTCTTGCCATACCAATAAAATCCTTTTTTTAATGGAAAGTATCGCCCGCGGAATAAATACTATTGTCGAAACAGGAAAAATTTTGCCAAAGGCGAATAAAAAATAGATATTCATTTTACTATAAATTTAATACGAATATTATTTTTATATTATATCTGACATATTTGACGGAAAGAGATGTGGACATTGGTGGAAAAAATTTTGAATCAAATTTTAGATGGCTATGAACAGGAGATGCAAGCGGATCTTTGCCGTTTGCTGACCTTTGATACCACAAAAGCCGAGCCGCAAAAAATGGCGCCCTTCGGCCAAGGCATTGCCGATGCTTTGGATTTTGTTCTGCAAAAAGCCGCAGGCTGGGGTTTTGCTTGCCAAAATCTTGATGGCTATGTGGGCTTGGTGGACTATGGCAGCGGCCCTCAGCAGGCGGGGGTACTAAGCCATCTTGATACCGTACCTATAGGTAATGGTTGGACCGTAGACGCTTTTGGCGGACGGATCATAGACGGAAAAATCTATGGCCGGGGTGCGGTTGATAATAAGGGACCGCTGATGGCCTGCCTGTATGCTGCCCGTGCCATTAAGGAAAGCGGCTTGCCCTGCCGCTTTGCCCTGCGCCAGATTTTGGGTACGGATGAGGAATCAGGCTTTGGCTGCATGAAATATTTTTTGCAAAAATGCCAGCCCCCCGATTTTGGCTTTACTCCTGATGCCGATTTTCCTCTGATCTATGGGGAAAAGGGTATTATTCATCTGGAATTGACAGCGGATTTTATTACTGATGGGGGCATAGTTGTTTCTGCCATGAAGGGTGGTGTGGGCGGCAATGTCATACCGGACAGGGCCGAGGCCATGCTTTGCTGTGATGAAGATGACAAGCGCCTGATCCGGCAATTATTTGATCAATATAGGCAAAAAGATGATTTAATCCTCTTGGAAGAGGATAATGGTTATAAGGTTGTGGCGAAAGGCAAAACAGCACATGGCTCCATTCCCTGTAAAGGCTGTAATGCTATTGTCCTGCTCTGGGATTTTCTGCGCCGCCTGCCCCTAGGCGGCTCGGCGGGGTCTTTTATCTCTTCTTGTTACAAGCTGCTGGGCCAGGATTTTGACGGCACGGCCCTGGGCGCTTATGCCGAGGATGAATATGCCAAGACCAGTATGGCGCCGACCCTGCTTTTTTTAGAAGGACAAAAGGCTTCCGTGCATATAGATTTTCGTTTTCCTATAACTTTTAACGGCCAATATTTTTGCGATAAGATTTTAAAAACAGCGGTTAAACATCAGATGAAGATTAGCTGTTGGAAATGTAAGGAGCCGCTTTTTGTGCCTTTGGACAGCCCGTTTCTACAAAAAATTCTTGCTGCCTATCGGGAAATGACTGGTGATATGGGAGAACCTTTGGTTATCGGCGGCGGCACTTATGCCCGTTCTTTTAAAAATTTTGTTGGCTATGGGCCGCTTTTCCCCGGACAGGAAATGCTGGCTCATCAGGCGGATGAATATATGACCACGGAGGATTTATTGCTTTTAAGCAAAATCTATTCCCAGACTATGTACAATTTGATAAAATAAGCAAAGTTGAATTTAAGGAGAAATAATATGCTGCATGTTTTAATTTCCGCGGGCATAGGCGTGATTGTTATTCTGATTCTGGTGCGGGTATTTATCAATATGGGTCGGCAGGAAGATGCCGAGTTCCAACAATTTTGTGACGAACAATTGGCTAAAGAGGCCAAAGCACAGGAAGATCTGGAGCTTTCCGCTATCGCTGGTTGCGAAGACCAGGTTCTTTTGGAAATATTAAGCCAAGCGAAAACAGAGGAGGAAAGGCAACAAATACTGCGCTTTGCCCAGGATAATATGCCCTTATCCTTCAATGATTCAGAAGCAGAGCCCTTTTTGTCGGCGGAAATTGATGCAGGCTTAATAGATGCGGCGGCCAGCGGGGAATCTTTGTCACAAGCAGAAATGCCGGATGCGGAAGATACTTATAAAGAATTGGCACAGGCAGCCATAGATAAAAATACAGCTAGGCCCGCCGCCGATTTTGCCGCTAAAGAAGAAATGGCTGTAGACCAGGATTTTGCCGAATATGCAGCTTGGAAAAAAGAACATCAGGAGAAGGAAGGGGACATTTGCGGCTATACTCCGGAACTAGAGGATAGCGGGGAAATAGATGAATACTTGCTGCGTACGGGGGCTGATGCCGCCGAGGAAAAAATAATACAACCGCATTCGGTAATCATTGCGCCGGAATTTTCCTTGCCGCCGCCAGATATGGCGTCGGCAAATGAGCAACAAGCAGATGCAAAGCAGCCATCTCCCTTGCCGGAAGAGTCTTTAGCAGCAGAGTTTTTGCCTCAGGAAGAACCATTGCCACAAGCACAAACCCAACCGATTGAGCAAAAAGAGGAAGAAAAAGCCGACCAAGAAAGTTTTGATCAAAAGTTGGCTCGTTTAGAAAATTTGTTCCAAAGTCAAATGGCGGCGATGGAGCAGGTTCGCCAGGAAATGCAGGAATTGTTGCAGAAAAGAAATTCTTGAAAAAAGCAGAGGAAATAGAGAAAAAAAGGACCTTAGCGGTCCTTTTTTCAGTTTGGAGAAAAATGTTTTGTGGCAGGGAATGACTCAGAGGGCAGCGAATAAGCATGTTAAGATAAAACGAGAGGAGAGCCGATTTTATCCCCAAGGGAAACTATCTGCCTCTGGCGGCTGTCTCTATTGATAGCAATCAATTTAATCCAAATTAGGAGATGATAATATTGCAAGTGCCATTTTTCCTTTTGCCGAAAAAGGAAACCGTTTATCTTTTACAAAGTAATACTATTCGACAGGCTTTGGAAAAAATGCAGCATCATGGCTATACTTCCGTACCTATTCTCGATGATGAGGGCCATTATGTCGGTAGCATCACCGTGGCTGATTTTCTCTGGTATATCAAGGATCATCATGATATGAGTTTGGCCTCTGCAAGTAAAATATCTTTAAAAGATGTCCCCAGGCTCCATGATAATCAATCGGTCTCTATTGCGGCCCGGATCGAGGATATATTCAGAACCTCTTTAGAGCAGAACTTTATCCCCGTGGTGGATGATTCCGGCGTTTTTATCGGCATAGTCCGCCGCCGGGATATCTTGAAGCATTATATGCAGCGTTTTTTGCAGAGTGAAGATAAAAAATCCAAATAAAAGGAGATAGTAATGACAGAGGATCTTGATCCGAAAAATCAAACGGAGCCTGCCAGCGAAGAAGAGAGAAGGCATAAAGGACAAAAGAGAAGATGGATTATGCTGGCTGTGCTGGCCGTTTTGGTGATTTTAATAGCTTTTGACGCAGCTAAGCAAGGCGGCCTTTTTTGGAATATGAATGATTCTATAAAACGAGAAGGCATAGATATTGAAATCACCAATAGCAGCGATCAGGTTTTAAGCGGCTGGCAGCTCATCTATGACGGCAATAAAAAAGAGCCCGTTTCGGATATCGAGCCGGGGCATAAATTATACATCACACTCTCCAATCAAGAGACGGAGGGCGAGCGGCAAGTAGTGCTGCAATGGTCGGATAAAGCCGGGGCAGTTAAAGAGAAAGTCATTTTGGGCTATTATAAAAAAGGTTATGATGCCCAGGTGTTGCTGTCTGTCCGGACAGACAGCGACGGTTCTTTACTTATCGAGCCGCGCAGTTCATATTATTAGCTTTCTTGCTTATAATAATTTTATCTGAGCAAAAGGAGGAAGTCTATTGACTGAGATTACTGAAACGAGTACAAGAATACCCTTGAGGTCTGAGATAGCACAAGAATATAAATGGCATGTCGAAGAGGTTTATGCCGACGAAAAACTATGGCATGATGATTTTCATAAGTTGGAACAAATGATAGCACAAGCCGCTGATTTCCAAGGGCATTTGGCAGATTCCGCTGCTGTTTTTGCCGACTTTCTGCGCTATGAGGAAGAAGTGGCCCGTCTTTTGGATAAAGTTTATCTTTATGCCACAATGAAGCTCAATGAAGATAATGGCCAGAGCCGCTATCAGTCCATGCAGGATAAGGCGCAGGCTCTTTCCGTACAGTTGGGCAATGCCTTGGCTTTTGTCCAGCCGGAAATATTAGCCATGCCTCAAAGCCGTCTGGATGAGTATCTGTGCGAGCCGCAGCTGGCTCTTTATAAAAGGTATATCCAGAATATAACCCGCATGAGAGAGCATACTTTAAGCCAAAGCGAAGAGCAGATTTTGGCTTTGTCGGGAGAGATGGCGCAGTCCTATCGCCATATTTTCTCCATGCTCAATAATGTGGATTTGCAATTTGCCGAGATCACCAATGAGCAAGGGCAAAAGGAACAGCTGAGTCATGGTAATTTTTTGCGTTTTATGCAAAGTCATGAGCAAAGTGTACGCCGGCAGGCTTTTACGACTCTTTATGATGCCTATGAAAAAAACAAGAATACGCTAGCTGGGCTTTATGCCTCCTCGGTCAAAAAAGATGTTTTTTATGCCAAAGTGCGTAAATATGAGAGCGCGCTGGCCGGCAGCCTGTTTTTCGACAATATTTCCGTTGATGTTTATGACAATCTTATCCGCACTGTGCGTGCGGGATTGCCGGTTTTCCAGCGTTATCTGAAGCTGCGTAAAAAGCTGTTGGGGCTAAAGGAGCTGCATATGTATGATGTTTATGCGCCGCTTTTTGGCCAATCTCATAAAAAATATAGCTACCAGGAAGCCTGCTGGCTGGTGACGCAGGCGCTTTCGCCTTTAGGACAGGAATATGGCCGCATCCTCAGCCAAGGTTTGCAGGAAGGCTGGGTTGATATCTATGAGAACAAAGGCAAAACTTCCGGCGCTTATTCTTCCGGCATCTATGACAGCAAACCCTATATCCTGCTCAATTATCAGGATAATTTGAACAGTGTCTTTACCTTGGCCCATGAGGCGGGCCATTCTATGCATTCTTATTTCAGCTGCCTCAAGCAGCCTTATGTCTATGCCTATTATCGCATCTTTGTGGCGGAAGTTGCCAGTACGGTCAATGAAAATCTGGTTACCGATTATCTGCTGGCCAAAGCTGTGGACAAAGAAGAAAAGCAGATCATTCTCAACAATTATCTGGAGGATTTCCGCGGCACGGTCTTCAGGCAGACCATGTTTGCCGAATTTGAGAAACTGGCGCATCAAATGGTTGAAGAGGGGCAAAGCCTAAATGCCGAAAGTCTTTCACAGCTCTATTATGGGCTCAACCGAGACTATTTTGGCGATGAGATGGTGCTGGATGAACAGATAGCTTTGGAATGGGCACGCATACCACATTTTTACAGGGCATTTTATGTCTATAAATATGCTACCGGCTTTGCCGCAGCGTCGGCTTTGGCCGCCGGTATACTTGCGCAGGATAAAAATCAGGGCCAGGTCAATCTGCATAAATATCTGGAATTTTTAAGCGGCGGCGACAGTGCCGATCCTTTGGACCTCTTGGCGGAGGCCGGGGTGTATATGAGCAGCGCCCGGCCAATAGTGGTAGCTTTGCAAATGTTTGAAAAAAGGTTGGGGCAGCTTGAAGACTTGATATAGCCGCAAAACTTGATATAATAGAAATCAGGGGTGATGTTTGTATGAAATTTGATTGGCAGGAGTTGGTAGAGTTTCATGGTCACAGTTGTCCGGGCTTGGCTTTGGGTTATGGCATGGTGCGTTTGGCTATGCAGGAACTGGGCCTCAGCCGAGACCAAGACGAGGAAGTGGTGGCTATATCGGAAACCGATGCCTGCTCGGTTGATGCCTTGCAATTTATATTAGGCTGTACTTTGGGCAAGGGCAATCTCATCTATCACAATACCGGCAAAAACGCTTTTACCATTTTCTGCCGTAAAGATGGCCGCTCCATCAGGGTCATGGCTTCTTCCCGTTTGTTGGAAGCGGATAGCAAAGAAGATAAAGTCGCTAAATTATTAGAAGCCGACCCCAAAGAATATTGCCAGATCTCGAAGGCCAGATACCCAATGCCCGGCAAGGCAAGGCTGTTTAATTCTGTTACCTGTCAATTCTGCGAGGAGCGCTTATCGGAAAATATGGCACGATTGCAGGATGACAAAATTATTTGTCTGGACTGCTTAAACGCATATGAAAGAGGGTATTAAAAATTTGTGTCTTTTGATGGTCTTTATGACTGAAGGAACAAAAAATATTTTTGGATGTCTAAATTTGTAAAAAGTATTTTTAAATAAAGGAGAAAAAAAATGAAAAAATTAGCGATTATTTTATGCTTAGCAATAGCTGTCGTGGCTATGGCGGCTTGCGGTGGTGGCTCAGAAATGACTGGCGGTGAAAGTAAAGGCGATCCGCTTTTGACTCAAAGCGCCGGCAATGTTACCAGTATCGTTGTTTATGATCAAGGCACAGGTCAATCTGTTAATTTGGCCTCTGATAATGAACAGATGAAAAGCTTGGCTCAAGCTTTGGAAAGCACCAAGACCCAAACCATGGAAAACCCGACAAGTGATAGTGACATGCAGCTTTCCACTCCCAAATATATGTTGGAAGTAAATTATACCGATAACAAAGTGGAAAATATCTTCAGCACGGAAACAGGAAACACATATTTCCGTTTTATCAATGATGACAGCGGCTGGATCGGTGGCGCAAACAAAGATGCCATGAAGATCATTGATGGTCTATTTGCTGCTGAATAATTAAGAAAACAAGCCCCTTTAAAAAAGAGGGGCTTGTTTTTATGAACAGGAGGAGGGGCTATGAAAAAATCTCTAAAAATAGCCATAGCGACTGTGCTTGTTCTTATTTTTGCAATATTAGTTACCGGTTGTGGCTTGAAAATTTCCACAGGTGAGGGGAATTATATAGGGCTTTTTTATCTGGAAAATTATCAGGAATGGGATAATGAATTTGCGCCGGAGGGCAGCTATATTGTTCCCGCATCCGATATAGACAACCTTGATCTTAAATGGATGTCGGGGAATATAGATATCGTTATTTATGACGGCAAAGATATCATCTTTACGGAGAGTGCGGAAAAACCGATCGAGAGAGATACGGCGCTGCGTTATGGAATAAAAGATAAAACACTTTATATCCAGTTTTGCCCCAAAAATCAAGACTGGAAGCTCTCTGATCTGCAAAACATTATGCCTAATAAAGATTTGCAGGTTAAAATACCAGCCGGCTTTGCTGCAAGCTTACATAATTTCAGCTGTGAAAGCGATGCGGCTGACTTGAATGTACCGGAATTGACGGCCCAGAGCTTTGTTTTTGATAGTGCTTCCGGCAACTTGCAGGCCGCAGACATGGATTGCGGTAAAGTCAATTTAGATAACAGCTCCGGCAACAGTTATTTTGCCGGTAAGTTTGCTCAGTTAGACGCTGACAGTGCTTCCGGTAATATAAAGTTGGATAGCACAGATTATGCGGAAAGTGCTGTGATCAACAATTCTTCCGGCCAGGTCGATTTAGCCGGCAAGTTTAAAAAACTGAGTATAGATACAGCTTCAGGCGATGTTAAGACGGAAAGTACGGTTGTTGCCGACTCTCTGTCCGTAGGATCTTCATCAGGTATAATTTGGTTGAATGGATCCTTTGAACAGGTCAATATCAATAATTCCTCTGGTGATGTTTATCTCGGTTCCACCCTTTGTCCGGCGGTACTCAATATTTCTAACAGTTCCGGCTCCGTCACACTAGCTTTGCCGGAAAATAGTGCTTTTACCTTAGGCTTTGACACTGGATCAGGCAAAATCCAATCAGATTTGCCTCTTGTCTTAAAGTCGGATAAATATATCTTGGGCTCTGGGGCCGCTCCATTTTCTGTAAATACAGCCAGCGGCGATCTTATTTTAAAGACAGCAAAATAAACATTTTCATAAAGCCCCTCTATACCCGATGATAGAGGGGCTTTGTTATTGTTTTTGGCAGGATTTTTTTTTTGCAGCGAGAATATCTAAGCCTATAATAAATATATAATAGGTTTTTTGGAGGTTTATAATGTCTAATAAAGGGTTGATCATGGACAAGATAATTAATAAAAAAGCGGCAGGCGAAAAAATCGTTGTACTGACGGCTTATGATTATGCCATGGCGGTTTTGGCGGATAAAGCCGGTGTTGATATTTTAATGGTAGGGGATTCTGTGGGTATGGTTTTTGCTGGACACCAATCAACCATACCGGTGTCTATGCAGGATATGATTTATCATACCCAGGCGGTATCCCGTGCTGCGGAAAAAGCTGTAGTAGTGGCCGATCTGCCCTTTGGTTCCTACCATATTAGTATGGAGCAGGCTGTAGAAAATGCTCTGCTTTTGATCCAAGAAGGAGGAGCGGATGTGGTAAAGCTGGAATGCAATTGGCAGACTCTGCCAATTTTACAGAGATTAACTGCCCTCGGTATACCGGTTATGGGTCATATTGGGCTCTTACCGCAGACGGCAGCGCTGTTTGGCGGCTATCGGGTTCAGGGAAAGGATGAGGCCTCAGCTATGGCGCTGGTAGATATTGCTGTGGCCATAGAGGAAGCGGGCGCTTTTTCTTTGGTTTTGGAATGTGTTACTTCGGAAGCAGCCAAAGTTATCGGCGAAAAAATAGATATCCCAACCATAGGTATCGGCGCTGGTGCTTTTTGTGATGGCCAGGTGCTGGTCAGTTATGATCTTTTGGGTTTGACCCAAGGCCGTATTCCTCATTTTGCCAAAAAATATGCTAATCTTAGTGCGGAAATAAGCAGAGCATTTACTGAATATATCGATGATGTTAAAAGCGGCCGTTTCCCCAGTGCAAGCCATTCTTTTGCCATGGATGAAGATGAGGCGCGCAAATTATAATGGGTGAATTACTATGCGAACTATAATCGTAGGTGCGGGCGCTATGGGCAGTCTCTTTGGCGGATTGATGGCTTTGGCCGGGCAGGATGTGATTTTATATGATGTGGACAGTGCCAAAGTGGATCAAGTCAATAAGAATGGCCTTGTGATTATGGGCCAGGATCAGAGGCCAAGACAGGTCGGGATAAAAGCCATGGCTTCTTTAGCAGGGCCTATGCCGGCCGATTTATTCATTGTATTTGTTAAGTCTTATCAGACGGCAGCGGCGGCTCGGCAGATCAGTCCATTTGCTGCGGGAGCCGCTATTTTAACTTTGCAAAACGGTTTGGGCAATGTAGAAGCACTTAGCGAATATTTCGCTGCGGAGCAGATTTTTGCCGGCGTCACTTATCAAGGTTCAAGGCAAGTATCCTCTAATACCATCAGGCATACGGGTAGCGGCCTGACATCTATTGCGCCTTTATATGCTCAAAACATGCCGCGAGCCGGCCAAATAGCGGATTTTCTTTCCGCTTGTTCTAGCCCCGCGAAAGCCACTATTGACTTAGCGGCAATGCTTTGGCAAAAACTGATTGTCAATAGTGTTATTAATCCTGTAGCGGCTATATCTGGACTGAAAAATGGTCAGCTGCTGCAAAGCGCAGAGTGGTTGCCTTTTATGCAAGCGATCGCAGCGGAAGGTATCGCTGTGGCCAGAGCGGAAGGCGCAGCGATTGCTTATGAGGAGATTTGGGCCGCGGTAGAGCAAACCTGCAGGCTTACCGCTGATAACAAGGCCTCTATGTTGGCCGATGTGGAATCAGGGCGAAAGACGGAAATAGAGGCCATAAATGGTAGTATTGTGCGTTTAGGCCTAAAATATGGCATAGAGACAGGGGCCAATCTATCTATTATGCAAAAGGTGATTTCCTTGGCTTAAAGGCGTCGGTAATAGTATAATCAGCAAATGCTGCGGGTATAATTGTTTGTGTTGAGATTTGATCAAGGAAAATTTTAAAAAAAGCTTGCCTTTGACAGTTTTTGCTTATATAATATGTTGGTGTGAGTTTTTAACAGACAAGTGTATATTATCTTCTGGAGAGATGGCCGAGCTTGGTCGAAGGTGCATGACTGGAAATCATGTGTACGGGAAACTGTACCAAGGGTTCGAATCCCTTTCTCTCCGCCACAGAGCAGCCCTTTTGCTTAACAGCAAGAGGGCTGCTTTTTAAAAACCCGACCTTATTTGAGGGTGCAACTTAGGGATTGATGATAATAAGTGAGTTTTTTGAGCGACAACCTTCAAGCCGGACAAAAAAGAGCCCAGTCATGACCTAGCGTAATTGCTTAGTATGGCTGGGTTTTATTATAAATTTTTTATATATTCATGCTGATATCGTTGTAGATGATTCTGATGTAATAAAGGACTGCAATTCATGCACATTCATGTCTGGTTATCATATAATATAATGGAATATAAACCGGCAATCAACTCGTAATGCCGTATATCCTATATTCAAGGAGGTTTAATTATCATGCACCAAACAATTTTTAATGATGGACTGGATTGTTGTCAATTACAATTATCAAATAAAATTCGACGACTGTGGATCGAGCATGTGCTGTGGACTCGCTTTTTTATCCTAAGTACAGCATTTAGCCTACCCGATCTTCCATTTGTTACAGAAAGGCTTTTGCAAAATCCTGTTGATTTCGCAAGAGTGCTTAAACCGTTTTATGGTGAACAGACAGCCATGCAATTTAAACGACTTTTTACGGACCACCTTTTGATCGCAGCCCAATTAGTTAATGCAGCAAAAGAGGGTGATACTGCGGAAGTAGATGAACAACGCAGGAGATGGTATGCAAATGCTGAAGATATTGCTAGATCCCTCGCTTCTATCAATCCTTTCTGGAGTGAATGTGAGTGGAGGGATTTATTGTTCGATCATCTGCGTATGACAGAAGATGAAGCGGTTTTCGTCCTAACCAGCCAATATGAAAAGGGCATAAAAGAATATGACGACATTCAGGCAGAAGCGTTAAGGATGGCCGATGTGATGACTTGTGGCATCATCCGCCAGTTCTGCATTGTATAGCAAACACAAGACAAAAGCAAAGACCACACGAAAGCGTAAACGCTTTCGTGTGGTCTTTGCTTTTGTCTTGCCTGAAGATGTCATTCAAAAAATTAACTTGTTTTCGTAAATCTCGGGCCTTTGTAAAAGCTAGCCGGTTAAAAATTTACTTATATGCGAATCAACTTGATGAACTCCCTTTTGCGGTTTTTTTGTGGATTTTGATTCGCCAAATAACCTGTACCCCGAAGAAGGAGTTCACTGGAAATAAGAAAAAGATGGTAAATGAGAAAAGGGAGTGGATGAAAAATGAAGAAGAGCAGATAGCATTTGCCTTAAAGCAAGCAAAAGTAGGTATTACAGTAACAGAGATCTGCCGAAAACTAGGGGTATAAACCTTGTACCGTTGGAAAACAAGATATGCCGGGATGATGCCTAGCGATATGAAAAGGATGAAACATCTGGAAGACGGAGAATGCACAAGAAGTTGGTAGCAGATTTAAGTTTGGATAAAATGATGCCACAGGATGTTATCTCAAAAAAATAGTCAAGCCTGACGGCAGGAAGCGGTGAAATATCCTGAAGAACACTATAAGATAAGTAAGCATCGCTCCTGCAGTACACTAAAAATATACCGTTCTCCTTATAGGAGGCATCCAAAACGGGATGAGCAGGCTTTAAAAGAGATAGCTTCTACCCGTATAAAATATGGCTATAGGCGCACCCATATGCCTTTGAAAAGAGAAGGCTGGGAGACAACCACAAGAGAGTCTATCGGATTTATCGGGAAGCAGAATGCAGTAAAAAGAACGCATCTTGCATTATTGTGCTGCCGGTCAATGGACTTTATCTCTTATCAGCTTTTCAATGGTAAGCGTTTTAGAGGAGAAGTACTAACTGATTTTTTAGAGAAGATACTATTAAAAAACTAATTAAAGCCAATTAAGTCGAAATAAACTTTTTTAAAAGCGATGTTTATTAGAAAAACATAATATACTCTAATATTGAGATAGGGCTTTTGGAAAAATTAACACAAAAAAATATAACATATATTGATCGTTATAATCCACCTCCGGGGAAAACGATGGAGGATGTAGAACAGATGGCTTTCGGTGCTGATTATTATTTTTCCTCCGCTAATGCCATCACTCAAGATGGTTATATTTTAAATGTTGATAGTAGTGGAAACCGGGTAGCCGCTATCATTTATGGACCTGAAAAAGTTTATTTAGTGGTGGGGCAGAATAAGGTCTGCAAAGATGCAGAAGCGGCCCTTAAGCGTAACCAAGATATAGCGGCTCCCTTGAATTGCAAGCGTTTGCAAAGGAAAACCCCGTGTAATCATACTGGTATATGTGTGAATTGTTTAAGTCCGGAACGAATCTGTCGCGCTTATACCTTATTACAAATGGCCCCCACTAATCATGAAATAACGGTAGTCATGATCGGAGAGGATTTAGGCTATTAAAACTCAATAGTATTATAATTTTAAACGACTGTATTACTGATTACTTCCAGAAAGCCATTTCTTGTGGACTGTTGAACTAATTCATGTAATGATGCCAAAGCCTGTCCATTAAATAAATGCCATTGTCCTTTTGTTACATCATGAATTACTGCCGCTTTCGGATTGTTTTTCTGTGCTTCTGAAGAATAATTATAGATTGTATAGATATCATATTGTTGCAGGCTCTTACCGTTTAAATCCAGAAAATCATATTGGCCAGCTTTGTAATATTGGTTGTCGACATGGATCATCCAGCTATAACTTTCCGGCGCTTCTGTTTCGGCCCCGATATTATTTTTTATAACATCATATATGGAATTGATATAACCATTACCTTTTATTTGCTGGATAACACCGCCCATTGTCATGTGATATTCATATTGTACGGCATTTATTTCTATATCGTTTATAAATAAGGGATCAATATTTATATTGATAGCACTATCGGCATATTTTATTTCACAATCCAGTGATTCAACTATAAATCTTAATGGCACCATGATGCGATAATTCTTAATACTGGGAATGACATCCAGTTTAACACTTTTATCATTTACTAAAGCATATTGTTTTGCCTCGGGTTTGATCACGGTATCTTTATTAACAATAGAGGTACCTCCCATATATAAAATAATATTAATTCCTCCCTTAGCGACTTTGATAATATTATAACCGTCATACGGGGATGCAGTAATAGTTGCACCTAAATTCTCACAGATAGCACGCAAGGGAACCATCACTCTGTTGTTTTCAATAAAAGGCGCTATATCATATTTCACGGGGATACCGTCAATATTTGTCGATACGCCTGCCGCAAAGACAGGAGCGGCGGAAAAAAGTATTATAACCGAAAGAAAAACACTTAAAATTATTTTTTTCATTTTAAAACCCCCTAATAAGATTATTATAATTATAACATAAATACTTTCGCGGGGAGATCATAAAACAAAACCATGAGGCTTCACTAAGGCTATATAATAAAACAGGGCACTATATAAATGTGTAAAAATAGGCCCTCATTATACATGTTTAGGAAATTATGTATGCGGGGAACTGGAGTAAAGGTTGGGATTACGCGGTGCAGAGTATACGAAGTGTGAAGTTGAATTTATATTCAATCGAAAGGATTTCGCAGGCATAATAGTGAAATACATAATAAAGTATGGATTGTAACTTTCATTATAATCAGTATAATATTTAAATAGATGGAAGAGGTATTGTTTATTGCTATTAATAATAGAAAAGTTTAAGGAAGTCATATTTTCTATTCTCCCTATTTTCATAATTACTATCATATTAGCCGTTACCTTAGCCCCGCTTGATATGGATCTTATTTTAAAATTTATTCTTGGTACATTGCTAATGCTTATTGGCATGCCCCTTTTTCTGTTCGGGATTGATATTTCCATCACCTCGATTGGTGAACAAATCAGTAAAGTTCTTGTAAAATCCAATAGGCTGTGGATCATTTTATTGGGCGGATGTTTTTTGGGGTTTATTGTGACTGTGGCCGAGCCTGATCTGCATATTTTGGCTACTCAGGTGACTGCGGTTACCAGCGGTCGCTTTAATTCAAACTTAATGATATTATTGGTTTCTCTTGGTGTTGGTCTGATGGTCACCGTTGCTTTATTGAGAATATTAAAGAATTTCCGGTTAAATCGACTGATGATGGTTGTATACTTAGTTATTTTAGCATTAGGGATTTTTACTCAACCGGATTTTTTGGCGATTGCTTTTGATGCTTCCGGCTCCACTACCGGTTCTATCTCCGTACCGTTTATACTTGCCATTGCCGTTGCTATGTCGGCCATGACCCGCAGAAATGAAACGGAAGATCATGACGGTTTTGGCATGCTGGGTATTGCCTCCACGGGAGCAATTATTGCCGTTATGTTGCAAGGTATTTTTACCGGTACAGAGGTGTTGGACGGCCGGCTGCCAATACCTGAAATAATTGGTGGAAGTGTATTTAATACTACTCTATCGGCAATTATGCAATGCGCCGTAGAAACCTTTACCGTAATATTGCCAATTATAATTATCTACTTAGTGATGAACTTTATTTGGATTAAGGCGCCTGCACATAAACTAAAAAGGATTATGATTGGCTGTATATATACTTATGTAGGCTTAGTGCTGTTTTTGGCCGGCGTCAATGCCGGGTTTATCGAAGCCAGCAGACAAATAGGCTATCAAATATCAGCATTTGGGCAGCCCTGGTTGCTAATACTTGTCGGCATGCTGTTTGGTATTATAACAATTCCCGCCGAGCCATCTGTTCATGTGCTTACTCGCCAAATAGAAGATGAAACAGCCGGATCTATAAAATCACTTGCCGTAATTATCATTCTCTGCATAGGGGTTGCGGCGGCAGTGGGCCTGTCTATGCTGAGGATTCTCATTCCGGAGCTCCAGTTATGGAATATATTGCTACCGGGCATGGCAATCGCGATCATATTATCTTTTATAGTGCCTAATATTTTTGTGGGCATTGCTTATGATTCCGGGGGTGTTGCCGCGGGCACTATGACGGCTGCTTTTATTTTGCCTTTTGCCCAAGGAGCGGCGGAATATATTCCCGGCGCCAGTGTGGTACAGGATGGCTTTGGGCTGATTGCCCTAGTGGCTATGACTCCTTTAATAGCTTTACAGCTGTTGGGTTTGGTCTATAAAGTAAAGACCAAAAGGTTATTAACAAGTGCAGGAAATCTGGCTAAGGATATGGGGGATGCTGAAAATGATTAATAATCAACCGGCAAATGATTTATTTTACAGTTTGCTGATTATTATTGTAAATCGGGGCAAAGGTGGCAAAATTTTAGAATTTGTTCATAAAAAGGGCATAAATAAAGCTAGTTGCTTTTTGGGCAAAGGCACAATAAAGAATAATTTATTGCAACTGATGGAAATGCATGAGGTAAATAAAGAAATAATCACAATGGTAGTGCCCTTTGATATGGAAGCAGAGATTTTGAATCAGTTAAATATCAAATTTCATTTTGAGAGTCAAAACCATGGCATAGCCTTTACTATCCCTATTGCCGGCATATCTAAATGGAAAAAAGATTCGCTTATTCAATGGGACAAAATAAATTCGGCCGCTAATCCGCAAGGTAATCATGTGGCCTTGTTACTGGTTGTGGATAAAGGTAATGCGGAGAGAGTTGTGCAAATCAGCCAGCAAGCCGGCTATTTTGGGGGAACTATTATTAAGGCGAGAGGATCTGCCAGTAAATTAAATATGGTCTTGGATATGGTTGTGGAACCGGAAAAAGAGGCCGTATTAATATTAACGGAAAATAATGGAGCCGGTCAGCTGGCCTCTCTTCTTAGTAAACATTTGCAATTATGTCATGATAATACCGGTATCTTGATCAAGCTTGCTATAAGCAATGCTATAGGTTTATTTTCAAATAACAGCAATAGGCAGGGTTAGAAAGATGAATGATTTTTTGATTGCGGTAGTTACCCCCTTAGGACAGGTTGACCAGGTGATTGCGGCGGCTAATACGGCAGGCGCAACCGGCGCTACTATTCTGCATGCACGAGAGGTGGAAAATTCCGTGGAAAAAGGATTGTTCCACATTAAAGTCGAGCCGGAACAAGCCATTATATTAATTGCTGCCTCAAAAGAGGTTGCAGAGGTAATTTGTCAGAGTATTCATAATGAATTGGGCAAAAATCCTAAACAAACGGGTTCTATTTATATCCTGCAAATACAAGGCAGGGAAAATATCGGTTGATGTACTAAAAAACTTATTTTTTAGTACGGAAATTCGTAAGAGAAGGAGGGCTTATGATGTCAACAAAAGTAGGGAAAACCACTTATGTTTGCCCCAAATGTGGTGGCAGGGAATATGTTCATTATCATTTAAAAGCGACGGGGGGCACCTTTGCCAAGATGATGGATATACAAAATAAGAAATTTATCACCATTTCCTGCACCGCTTGCGGTTATACCGAGTTATATAAAGCGAAAACATCCACAGGTGCCAATATTCTTGATTTTCTTATAGGATAATATAGATAATATAGCAGTGGCAAATAAAAAATGATGCCTTAAAGGCATCATTTTTTATTTGATTTTATCGGAGAGCGTGAAATCGTTTTTGGAAAAAGTTAAAAGGCCATCCTCTTTCATCAGGCTTAACTCATGAGATAAGGCACTGCGATTTACACATAAATATTCGGCCAATTGCTCGCGGTTAAAGGGTATGGTGAAGGCAGGGGATTTGTGTTTATGTTTTTGTATGGCCAGATAAGTAAGTATTCTGTCCCGTAGGCTTTTGCGAGAGAGAATCTCGATTTTATAATGTTTGCGCATATTCTCATGCGAGAGCAGTTCCAGCAGATTATATAACATCTTTAACCGCAGCTGCTCATTAATTATTCCAGGCTGAAGTATGCATTGATAATCAAATAAATAGATATCGCAATCTTCTGTGGCCACGAGGCTGCAAGGACTGGTTTTCTGTTTGGTGCAAATGATATCAGCACCAACGGCATGGGTGGCCTGTAATTTTTGCATGATGGTTTGTGAACCATCCTCGAAGATTTTTATGCTGCATAATTCACCCTGGAGGAGAACTCCCAGAGAGTCTAAAACATCTCCTTCATGAAGAAATATTTGTCCTGAGCCAATATGTTTTATACAGCCTTTAAGTGAAGGCAGCACTTTTTCGATAATTGGTGTATCAACATTAAAAAACAATTTGGATTTTGCTAGGGAAGGTATTATTTTATTCATAAACAAACCTATTTTCTTATAATTAAAGCACATTAATTATATCATGCATATATTATTCTTTAAAGAGAATAATTTAATTATAAAGATAAGAAAAAGCAAAAGATGTTGTTCCGCCAACATATTTTGCTTTTTCTTTATAGTAGAATGAAGTAAGCTTTACATTCAAAATTATTCAGGGGTCGATAGTATACTGATTGTATCAAACATCAACAGCCTTTAACAGGGATTTTATATGTATTCATTAATAGGAGGTAACAGGTTTTGACTAAAAAAAACATAATGTTTTTTCCCCTGCTGGCTTGTTTGATTTTTTATATGAGTCTATTTGCTGGTTGTGGAAATATGGAGGTTAAAGCGGACATTTCCGCTTATGCCGATACGCCTATCACTATCTGTGGTTTGAAAGAGGAGAATTTCAATATAACACCTGCCCAACTGGCTCAAATGGATTGTATTAAACAAAAGGCAGTTGGTCAATCGGATAAAGCTGGTACCGTATATGCTGTGGGCCCAACCCTGGAAACTTTTCTGGCTTTCTATGGCAAGACCATCAATGATTTTAGCAAAGTCAAATTTAGTGCCTCTGATGGATATATAAAAAGTTTTACCACGGAAGAATTATCGGAATTTGATTATATTTTGGCCATTGCTGATGGTGACAAGCCTTTGGACAATACAGAAATACCATTGCGTATAATAATCCCCGGTGGCGATTCTTTCAATTGGGTGCGTATGATCAACAAAATAGAATTCATTAGCTGAGCAACGCATGTATTTATATTTAAGGCGGCAAAAATTATGACAAGCAGTTCCAACAACAGAAAAAAAATTTTACTATTCCCAGCAATATGCTTGATTGTATTCTGCATGTTTTTGCTGGGTTTTTCTGCATTTGCCTGGTCTGATGAACTTTCTGTACAGGTGCAAAAAAACGGGCAGCTGGCTGTTGTGGCCGCCTATTCCCAGGCCGATTTATCCGCTCTGCCGCAAAGCCAGCTCAAATATTCTTCTTTGGATGCCAACAATGTGCCGACCATAACCATTGCCCAGGGAGTGACTATTAATACCCTTTTATCTGAATTGGGCATTTCCTCATCGGATGTGACGGGTTTATCCTTTGCCTCCTCCGATGGCTGGAAGCGCAGTTATGATGCCGGCCCTTATCTTAAAAACAGCCGCTATTATTATCCGCAGATCGTAGACGGTTATGATACGGAGGCCGATAATCCGCTGGATTTTGCCAGCAGCGTCATCAGCTATAAGAAGGCGGTTGAGCCTATGCTGGCTGTGAAGAGTTATGAAGGCCGGATGGAAGCCGATCCTGCCGCCTCTTCCTTAACTGCCGCCGGCGGCATACGTTTTTGCTTTGGCCAGACGGCGATCACAGATGCGGTTTCCATGAATTTTGGCAAGCATATAAAGTCTTTGACTATTAATTTATCGGCCGACAGCAGTTATAATCTGCCGCAAACGGGGCAAGATCCGAACCAAACGGGTGGCAATTCTTCGCCCATACCGCCTGAACAACCGGCTCCGTCCAGCCAGGGAGAGGCTGAAGAGATTGAAAATGCAGGGCTGCGGGCCGATACTTTGACCATTACTGTTGGCTATTATGGCAGCACCTATTATACGAAAAAGGTTTTTACCCTGTCCGAGTTGCAAGCTATGGAGCAGGTAAAACAAGTATATTCATACATAGATAATATGCCGGCGCCTTGTCTGGACAGTGCGGTGGGAGTGCGCCTGTCCGATATTTTGCAAGCGGCGGGCATCGATGTCAATTCCATACAAAGTTTTCATTTTTACTGCGCCGATGTGGCGCGCACCTGGTATTTGAGCAGCACCAAGGATTATTTGCTGGATACGATCAGATATTATTATCCTAATCAGACGGAACACTGGGATTATGATGAAGCTAAGGCTTTAGCGGGCGCCACGGAAGGAGCCGAACAGGTGGAGACGATTATTGCCTTGGAGGATAATTGGCGGCGTTTTGCTACCGATGCCAATTTTGCCGAAACCACCACCTCCACAAGATTCCGTCTGCTGTTTGGACAAACCGATGTTAAGACGCCAACTTCTTCCCGCTCCGCCAAATGGGTTCATACAATTGCCGTGACCTTAGGCGGCTCCCCTCCCAAAGGGATTGCTATGGACGAGTCTATATTGGATCTGGAAATTGGTAGTGAATATCAATTACAGGCCAATGTAGCAGCAATGGACGAAACTACGGATAAAAGAGTTACCTGGACTTCCAGCGATGAGAGCATAGTCAGCGTCAATTCATCAGGCAAAATAGTGGTAAAGGGAGAAGGCAGTGCTGTTATAACGGCTACGACATTGGTGGGCGGCTTGACGGCATCTGTGGTGATTAACGCCTCAGCAGAGGGAGCGGCTGTCTCTGATGTGACAAGCCGGCCGCCATTGCAAGGCGGAGGTCAGGGCAATAGCGGCAGCGGCAATAGCGATAATATATTTGAGATCAATCCCAAAGGTCAACCTGCTAAAAGTCCAACGGATGCGGCGCCAAGTAATGCAGCCGTGCAAAATTGGAGGGTTTATGAGATGTCGGAAAGTGCTGTAGCCTTAACTGAAATAGATGATGGGGACAATCCCCTGACTTTGCCGACAGCCACAGGAGCAGGTTTACTGCTTGCCGGTGGTATAACTGCTCGATCAATATTTTTCTTTAGACGAATAAAGTAATTACATTTAATAAAAAGTTAGGAGCAAATAAATGTTCGCAGGTACAGTATTAACAGATATGCTGAGGGCATTGGCCTCCGGTTTGCAAACACCGGTTATTGCGGTTTTATTGATTTTGGTTGCTACAACTATTGTTATGGTGGGTACTTTGATCGGCGAAGGCATCACGGAGCGCCGACATCTTAAAGTCAAGTTGCCGCAGTTGGTAGATAATATCAAGAAGACGGATGCAGATGGTGATATAAAGGAAGTTATTAACAATAGCGGTTTGCTCAAACGGCAGCTCCATATATTGCTGGAGCTGGTCTCTCATCCTGAGTTGACCGATAGTATGCGTGAGGCCTTGGCGCGGCGGCTGATCTTCGAGGAGCAAATGCACTATAATCGCATTACCAGAATCACGGATTTGATAGTTAAATTAGGACCTATGCTGGGCTTGATGGGAACATTGATCCCTTTGGGGCCGGGACTTATCGCGTTGGGACAGGGAGATACCTATACTTTGTCCCTTTCCTTGCTGACGGCCTTTGATACTACCGTTACCGGCTTGATAGTGGCGGCAGTGTCTTTTGTGGTTTCTGGTATCCGCAAAGGTTGGTATGAAAATTATATGACAGCTACAGAAGCAGCGGCTGAGTGCCTGCTGGAAAGAGAAGGCGGTTTTAAATGAGAAATCTCAGAGGCAGCAAGCTCTGCGGCAGAGAGCAAAAAAAAGATATCAATCCCATGGATGGGGTGGCCAATCTAGCTGATTTGATGCTGGTTTTGGCTTGTGGGCTCATGTTGGCGCTGATTATGAACTGGAATGTGGATTTAGACCGTGGCAGTGAAACCTTAGTCGGCTTGGATCAAGGCGCCGAGATGCAGGAACTGCAAGGCTTGGCCGATAGTGAAGGCGGCATCAGCGATAGTGTCGGCTATGAAGAGCTGGGCAAAGTCTATAAAGATCCCAATACCGGCAAGCTTTATATGGTAACTAATGAATGATTTTATTTTTATTATTTTTATGGAGGCAAATAATATGAAAAGCAAACGTTTTTTAATTCTGGCTGTGGTGCTTATGATATCGGTATTTGTGTTCTGCTTGCCGGCCGCTGCGGTGAATCCTGTTAATCCTTCAGATACATTGGATGTCTATCTGCGCACCAATTCCGGGGAGACCCTGTTACATACCTATACTTTAACGGATATGGAAGAGCTGGCAAATGGGGAAGACATCTGTTATTCCGGGATTGATGCCATGCCTTGGACCGTGAAGACCATAGCTACCGGTGTATACATAGAAGATCTTCTGGATGACATCGGCCAATATACATTGCTCGATGTATGGGATTTTTACAGGCTGCATTTTGTAGCTACTGATGGGGCAAAAGGTATTTTCACTTATGATGATCTTTTGGGCACGGATCGTTATTATTATGCTGCCATGCATGAAGCAGGTGGCGGTTTGAACGAAGATAATGAAATTGATTATGATCTGGGCGAGGGCAAAAAAGTCAAAGCTATGTTATCTATCAAAGCCTGGCAACGCAGGTTGCCTGTTTGTAGTGAAAATACACCGGCTTATGAACCGGAAAGATATACTATATTGTTTGGTATCAGCGAAGATGAGGTCGATAAGGTTGCCAGTCGTGTTTCTTCTTATAAGCGTGGCGTGGAAAAATTGATTATTGATATGGGTAATGTCAATGCACCTACGGAAGTTGATGTTACCGGCATCAGCCTAACTCCTACAGCCAAAACCTTGACCGTAGGAAAAAGCATCCAGTTGAATGAGACTGTTTATCCTACAAATGCCACAGATCAGAGTGTGACCTGGAGCAGCGGTAATAGCAGTGTTGCTACTGTTTCTTCCACTGGTTTTGTGACGGCCAAAGCTGTCGGCACAGCCATTATTAATGTAACTTCCGTGAATAATCCTGCCAAAAGCACCCAGTGCACCATCACAGTTACCGCGGATAATGTGTCGGTAACCTCCGTTTCTTTGAGCAAAAGCAAGCTGACTTTAGCCGTCGGCGCTACCCATACTCTGGTTGCCACAGTTATGCCCGCTAATGCCACGGACGATGATGTGACCTGGGAAAGTGAAGATGAAGATATTGCTAAGGTAAGTTCCAAAGGGGTAGTGACCGGCCTCAAAACAGGCACGGTTGAGATCACAGCCTATGCGGGCGATTATTCTGATACTTGTACGGTGACGGTAAGTAATGAATCCATTGCTGTTAAGAGTGTCGGTCTCAATACGAACAAGCTGAATTTGGCTGTAAATAAAACCTATCAGCTTTCTCCTGTTTTCAATCCCGATGATGCCACTAATACCGATGTTTATTGGAGCAGCAGCGCTCCCGGCGTGGTCGCCGTGGATACCAATGGCCTGCTGACAGCTAAAAACGTTGGCACAGCAACCATAACTGTGATGGCCGATGACGGAGGGTTTAAGGCGCAATGTGAGGTAATCGTCAGCGCCTCTACAGCTTCTTTCAGCGATATCTCCGGCACCTGGGCCCAAGAGACTATTGAGCACTTATATAACTTGGGATTTATCACCGGTTACAGTGATAGCACCTTCAAGCCCAATGCCACCATTTCCCGGGGGGAATTCGCAAGTATACTTATGCGTATTTTAGCTAATTGCAAAAATATCACCATCCAAAGCGGAGAGACTTTCAGTGATACGGTTAACAGCTGGGCCAAAGATTATATCTCTACAGCAGTCGCTCAAGGCATTACCAGCGGTTATGGCAATGGCAAATTCGGCATCAATGATAATATCACCCGGGAGCAGATAGCCGTTATGCTGGCCCAAGCCAGCGGCTATGATAAATCCGCCCAGGCTCTCGCTACTTTTACCGATAAGAGTAAGATTTCCTCTTGGGCCGCTGCGGCTGTGGCCTTTACCGCAAAAGAGGG
>CAYRML010000005.1:0-19837 GCA_964425485.1 uncultured Peptococcaceae bacterium
TCAAGCGCTCTCCCAGCTGAGCTATACCCCCATGTTCCACGGACGAATTATATATTATCATTTGCAACATTTATTGTCAACTATTTTATTAAACCGCAAACGATTTTTTACTATGATCATAACAAAATCATACCCAAAGCGCCAAATATTAAAATAATGAATGCCGGATGTATCTTGGTAAACAAAACCAGGCACAAAGCAGCGCCGCAAAAAATTACTTCTATGGTGTTTGTGATGCCTTCATACGCCAAAAGAAAGCCGGAATAAGCAATCAAGCCCAGCATCACCGGACGCAAGCCGCTGAGGATACCCCTAATCACCGAACTGCCTTGATTCTTGATTAAAATATTCGATAAAGTAATAATAATAATCAGCGGAGGAATAATAAGTCCCAGCATGGCAAAAAGAGAGCCGGGCAACCCTGCCATCTTGTAACCGATATAGGTGGCGCTGTTGACCGCCAAAGGACCTGGAGTCATTTCTGAAAGGGCCACGATATTGGCAAAATCCCCTGCCGATAACCAGCCATGGTTATAGACTACAGCATCCTGAATCAAGGGCAGCATGCCCAGGCCGCCGCCAAAGCTGAAAAAACCGATCAGGACAAAAGTACTGAATAAATCCCAAAACATCAGGCCACCCCCTTAAACGAATCCTCAGGAGTGGGCTTCTTTCTTTGCAAAAAAACATAGCCGATTATGGCTCCGGCCACAATAATCAAAAAAGGATGTAGCGGCGTCAACAAAAGCAGGCAAAAGGCTATGCTCATAGCAAGTAAATCAAATTTGGATTTGACGATCTGTTTACCCATTTTTATAGCCATGGCCAGGATAAGCCCGGCCACGGCCGGCCTGGCGCCGGCAAAAAATTTATTGACCCATACATTATCGGAATATTGGAAGAGAAAACTGGCCAAAACCAGGATTATGATAAAGGGCACGACTATGACAGAAAAAACCGCTACTATGGCTCCGCTGACACCACGCAAACGATAGCCCAGAAATACCGCCGCATTGACCACAAAGGGCCCGGGAGTAGAATTGGTAATGGTGATCATATCGATAAACTGCTTTTCATCCAGCCACTGCCTCTTTTCCACCACTTCTTTTTGCAAAATTGGCAGCATGGCTAAGCCACCGCCAATCAAAATGGCGCCGACCTTAAAAAAAACTAAAAATATTTGCAGATATGACTGTTTTTCAGCAGCCATAAATTCGCCCTCCATAAATTACAATGCAAGTGTAATTATATCACCATAAAAGCAAAATTCCTATAGCATTCATAATTTCCTATGATTGATAAAATATCAATATATTGGTAAAATACAACTAAAAGATCAAAGCAAAGGATGTGATTTTATAAATGGAAAAACAAGCTGAATCAAATATATATGATGTTTTAATCATCGGGGGCGGGCCTGCCGGCTTAGCGGCCGCCATTTATGCCGCCAGAGCAAAAATTAGTATGCTGCTTTTAGAAAAAGATGTGCCGGGCGGTCAGGCGGCACGTAGCAAAAAACTCAATAATTATCCCGGAGCCAAAATCGATTCGACAGGCCCTCAACTTATGGAAGATTGGACCATGCAAGCCATGGATTTCGGGGCCAAGATCAAAAGAGATGAAGTCGTAGATGTGCAATTAGAGGGCCCGATAAAAAGTGTGACCACAGCCAAAGGCAAAGTCTATCAAGCGCAAACCATCATCATCTGTGGTGGTATCCTGCCCCGAAAAATGGAGATCCCTGGCAAAAAAGAATTGACGGGCAAAGGCGTTTCCTATTGTTCCACTTGTGATGCCGCTTTTATGCAGGATAAAGAAGTTTTTGTTTTTGGAGCGGGGGACAATGCCCTGGAGGATGCCGTAGCTCTGGCCCGTTTCGCCCACACAGTCAATATAATCATACCTTATGCGGCCGATACCATGTCCAATGCCGCCTCATTTCAAAAAGCAGAGGCAGAACAAGGTGATAAGCTGCGTCTGTTTTGGAATCATCAAATCACGGCTATCCAAGGCGAAGATAAAGTTACCGGCGTGACTGTAAAAGATAACCAAAGCGGCCAAGAGACCTCTCATGCGGCGGACGGAGTCTTTTTCTTCACGGGGATGGCGCCGCAAACCGATATTTTCCGCGGCCACTTGGATCTGTCTTCCGAGGGCTATATTATCACTGATGAAAAGATGCAAACCTCCCTGCCTGGGGTGTTTGCGGCCGGCGATATCAGGCAAAAATTTCTGCGCCAGGTAGTAACGGCCGCCGCTGATGGCGCTATCGCAGCTACAGCTGCTTCTCAATATATAGAAGAAATAAAAAAAGCAAAGGCCTAGCCTTTGCTTTTTTTATACCTCTTATTGAATAATCAATTTAATTATAGTAGAATAAATTGGGTGTTTGTATTGGATATTATTATAACTTAAGGAGGGATCGAATTGAAAAAACCTTTTATTGTTATGGCTATGATTTTCTCTACAGTTTTCATGCTATGCAGCTGCGGCAATCATTTGAGTGAAGAAGAGCAAAAAGCAATAGCCTTAACAAATGATAAGGTTTTATTTGACACATTGATACAATCAGAAAAACACATGGATTCCCTGTTTGAAACAATATCCAACACTGATACTATTAATTATGATCTTTACTCACAGATAAGTACTATCAAAAATTTATTAACTGAACAAAAGAGACAGGTATGGAGAAAAATTGATGCGGAAGATAATGAACCTCTAGAGAATTATACCGAAGCTGTCCTGGACTATATTAGAACAGCGGATAAGGCTTGTTTGTTCCTTATGTTGTATATTGAGAGCGGTGATTATTCTAACCTAAAATCCGCGGAAAAATTTATTGGTAATTTGGATAATATAGTTTGGGATATTATTGCTAAAAGATGTGTTTATTTAGAATCCGAGGGCTTTACAGAAGATGAAATACTAGAATTATTGGGGCAATACTAGAATTATTTGATAATCAACAAATGAATATTTTATGATACTTAAGATAAATCTCTTGTGGGGGTATTGATATGCAAAAAGAAGCTGAAAACAAATATTGTTTCCGGGACATAGAAAAAAAATGGCAGGATGAATGGGAAAAAACCTCCCTGCATAAGGTCGGCGAAGATAAAAACAAAGAAAAATATTATCTTTTGGAAATGTTCCCCTATCCTTCCGGCAAGCTGCATATGGGTCATGTGCGCAATTATTCTATCGGTGATGTGATCGCCCGCTATAAAAGCATGAACGGCTATAATGTACTGCACCCTATGGGTTGGGATTCCTTCGGCCTGCCGGCAGAAAACGCCGCTATCAAAAGAGGCGTACATCCAGACCCCTGGACAAGAGAGAATATCGACAACATGCGTTGCCAGTTGAAAACTATGGGCCTCAGCTATGATTGGGACAGAGAGGTCGCAACCTGCCTGCCCGATTATTATCACTGGACACAATGGCTGTTCTTGCAACTGTATAAAAAAGGTCTGGCTTACAAGAAAAAGGCAGCCGTCAACTGGTGCCCCTCCTGTGCCACGGTGCTGGCCAATGAACAAGTTGTGGACGGCAAATGCGAACGCTGTGACAGCCTGGTAGAAAAGAAAGATCTTGAGCAATGGTTTTTCAAAATCACTGATTATGCCCAAAGACTGCTGGACGACCTGGTGAAATTGCCCGGTTGGCCGGAAAAAGTCAAAATTATGCAGGATAACTGGATCGGACGCAGCGAAGGGGTGCAAATCGAATTTACAAGCAACCAAGGTGACCCACTGCCGGTCTTCACTACCCGCCCGGATACTGTTTTCGGTGTTACTTATATGGTGCTGGCACCAGAGCATCCTATGGTAGCCAAATTAACAGCCGGCACCAAATACGAAATACCGGTCAAAGAGTTCACGAAAAAAGTACAGAAACTTTCGCAAATAGACCGCACCTCTGCCGATTTGGAAAAAGAAGGTATGCCTATTGGCGCTTTTGCCATAAACCCCATCAACGGCCAAGAAGTGCCCATTTGGATCACTAACTATGTTCTCATGGATTACGGCACCGGCGCCGTCATGGGGGTACCGGCACATGATCAAAGAGACTTTGATTTTGCACTCAAATATAGTTTGCCGATCAAACAAGTAATAGCTCAGCCTGATTATGACGGCAGCACCATGACCCAAGCCTTCGAAGATATCGGCAAGCTGATCAATTCCCCCGATTTTGACGGCCTGATCAACAAGCCGGACGGCATCAACAAAATTTCCGACGCCATGGAAGAAAAGGGTATCGGCCATCGGGTCATCAATTATCGTCTGCGGGACTGGCTGATTTCCCGCCAGCGTTATTGGGGCGCTCCTATCCCCATCATCTATTGTCCTCACTGCGGCGAGGTGCCGGTGCCGGATGAGCAATTGCCTGTCCTTTTGCCCACTGATGTGGAATTTAAACCGAGCGGCGAATCCCCCTTGAAGACCAGTCCCACTTTTGGCAAAGCTGTTTGCCCTATCTGCGGCGGCCAAGCCACACGGGAAATGGATACCATGGACACCTTTGTCTGCTCTTCCTGGTACTTTTTGCGTTATTGCGATCCTCATAATGATAAAGCTGCTTTCGCCAAAGATAAAGTTGATTATTGGATGGCGGTCGACCAATATATAGGTGGTGTGGAGCATGCCATTTTGCATCTGATGTATGCTCGTTTCTTCTGTAAGGTGCTGTATGATCTGGGCCTTGTTTCTGTGGACGAACCATTTACCAATTTGCTGACGCAAGGCATGGTCTTAAAAGATGGCAGCAAAATGAGTAAATCCAAAGGCAATGTGGTCAGCCCGGAAGAAATCATCGAAAAATACGGCGCCGACACCGCCCGCCTGTTTATCCTCTTCGCCTCGCCGCCGGAAAGAGACCTGGAATGGAATGATTCGGCCGTCGAAGGCTGCTACCGCTTCCTCAACCGCTTCTGGCGCCTGGCCGTCAATTTGGCCTCTATCACTGGCGGCAGCCATGATCTTGATGCGGCCGACAAGGAGGCGCGGCGCGCTGTTCATACAGCTATCAAAAAAGTCACTGAAGATATTTCTCTGCGCTTCAACTTCAATACAGCAATCTCTGCCATCATGGAAATGGTCAATTCTCTTTATGCTTATGTGGAAAGCCCCGCACCCAAAACCATAATCGCTAAAGAAGCTCTGGATAATATGCTTTTGCTGCTGGCGCCTTTCGCCCCTCATATCACAGAAGAATTATGGCAGAGCAACGGCGGCCAAGGAAGCATCCACCTGCAAAAATGGCCCGTATATGAAAAAGAAGCCTTGGCTCAGGATATGGTGGAAGTAGTCGTACAAGTCAACGGCAAAATCAAAGCCCGCCTCCCGCTTGCCGTTGATCTTAAAGCCTCCGAGCTGGAGCAAGCCGCTAAAGAACATGCCGATTTTAGCAAATGGTTAGCTGATAAACAAATAGTCAAAATCATAGCCATCCCTAATAAATTAGTCAATATCGTGGTAAAATAGTTTTCAAAAGCAAAAACCGGCTCCTACAAAAGGAGTCGGTTTTTATACTTTACAAAATCTTTACAATAGAAAGTATAAAAATTTTACAACAATAGCTTATAATAACTATGAAAAGTCAAAAGAAAATAAGGATGTTACATCTATGCAAAAAATAAAAGTCAAACAAATATTTATAGCAGTCATTACCATGGCTGTTTTGTCTTGCCTTTTATTGGCCGGCTGTGGCAGCCTCACTGCGCCTATAACGACCGGAGAATTTGATAGCAGCCAGGAGATCAATGTCATCTCTCGCGAAGGAGGTTCCGGCACTCGCGTGGCTTTTATCGACCTTCTAGACATTGAGGAAAAGGGTGATGACGGTACCAGCAAAGACCGCACCACCAAAGAAGCCATCATCACCAATAAAACCGATGTTATGCTCATCAACACTGCCGGTAATGCCTATGCCGTCGGCTATGTATCCATGGGTTCCTTAAACGATAAGGTCAAAGCACTGTCCATAGACGGAGTATCTCCCACTACGAAGAATGTGCATAATAGCAGTTATAAGCTGACCAGAATTTTCTATATAGCAATCAAAGAAGAAGCCAGCGGGCTGACTAAAGATTTCATAGATTTTATACTCAGTTCCGATGGGCAGGCTGTAGTAGATATCAATTATATTTCCGTAAATGCAAACGCGGCAGCCTTTGTCAGCAGCCAGCCTACCGGCAAAATAGTTGTCGCAGGATCCTCCTCCGTAACACCGGTGATGGAAAAATTACGCGAGGCCTATCTGGAAATAAACCCGGATGCAGATATAGAAGTGCAACAAAGCGATTCCACAGCCGGCATAAGCGGACTTATGGAAGGCACTTGTGATATCGGCATGTCTTCCCGCGCACTCAAAGAAGAAGAGCTTGGGCAGCTGACTGCCATACCCATCGCCTTGGATGGTATTGCCATCATCGTTAATAATGCCAATCCTTGCACTAATATCAGCAGCATCCAAGCCAGAGATATTTTTACCGGCGATATTCTTTATTGGCGGCAAGCAATTTAAAATTTGATTCCGGTTCTAAGGAGTAAGTATGAAGCAACTGATCAAAGAAAGTTTTATGTCCGTCGTCTTTCTCATCTGCGCCTGCATAGCCATTGCCGCCGTAGCTTTGATTTGTGTATTCTTATTCAAAAACGGCATCCCGGCTATGCGAGAGATCGGTCTTTTTGACTTTCTTTTGGGCATGGAATGGGCCCCTTCGGATCAACCCGCCTCTTATGGCATCTTCCCCATGATTTTAGGAAGCGTCTATGTCACAGCCGGCGCTATTATCTTTGGTGTACCCATAGGCATTTTGACAGCTGTTTTCATGGCCAGATATTGCCCGGACAGATTATATAAAATCTTAAAACCCGCTGTAGATCTTTTAGCAGGCATCCCCTCCATTGTCTACGGCTTTTTCGGTTTAGTGGTGCTGGTACCTTTGATCAGCAACCTTTATGGCGGCACAGGTAACAGCATTCTGACCGCTTCCGTACTTTTAGGCATTATGATCCTGCCTACTATCATCGCCATCAGCGAATCTGCTATTCGTGCTGTGCCTGTCAATTACTATGAAGGCTCTTTGGCCTTGGGGGCTACTAAAGAGCGGGCTATTTTCCGCACTGTGCTGCCGGCGGCCAAATCCGGCATCCTGGCCGGCATCGTCTTGGGAATAGGCCGTGCCATCGGCGAAACCATGGCCGTGATCATGGTGGCAGGCAATCAGGCACGCATGCCCGTGGACATACTTAAAGGAGTTCGAACCTTAACGGCCAATATAGTAATAGAGATGGGTTATGCAGCCGATCTTCACCGTGAGGCCTTGATCGCCACCGGCGTAGTGCTATTTGTCTTTATCCTACTGATAAATGCTATCTTCGCTGTGGTCAAAAGGAGGATGGATTAAATGAATCCTACTGAGCAAATGCGGCCCATCAACCAGATGACTATGCAGCAAAAAATTCGCAATTCGCTGCGGCATCCTTTGTCCATGTTGGTTTATGTACTGGTCGTAGCAGGCGCTATTATCACATTTTTCATTCTCATCTATCTCATAGCTTATGTGGTAGCCAACGGTGTCCCTTATATCACACCCTCCCTGTTCGAGATAGAATATACCACAGAAAATGTGTCTTTGCTGCCCTCCATCTTCAACACCCTGATCATAACTTTACTGTCTTTGCTTATAGCAGCACCATTAGGCATCTTTACAGCTGTTTACCTAGTAGAATATGCCAAGCGAGGCAACAAAGTCGTGGAAACGATCCGCCTAGCCACAGAGACCTTAGCCGGTATTCCATCCATCGTATATGGCTTGTTCGGACTCATCTTTTTCGTAACAACCACGGGCTGGGGTTATTCCTTACTCGCCGGCGCCTGCACTTTGGGCATTATGATACTGCCACTAGTTATCCGCACCACGGAAGAGGCACTGAAGGCCGTGCCCGACACATATCGGGAAGCCAGTTTTGGACTGGGTGCAGGCAAATTACGGACAGTTTTCAAGATAGTGTTTCCCGCTGCTCTGCCTGGTGTTTTGGCGGGAGTTATTTTGGCCATCGGACGCGTAGTAGGGGAAACTGCTGCCTTGATCTATACCGCCGGTACAGTGGCACAAATGCCTTCCAGCCTGCTGGATTCAGGCCGAACTTTGGCCATCCACATGTATGCACTCTCCAGCGAAGGCTTGCATACCAACGAGGCCTATGCCACAGCGGTTGTTCTTTTAGTCATGGTCTTGGCAATCAATTCCTTATCTGCTTTTGTAGCCAGAAAATTTTCTAAAACCTAAAAAGGATAAATGATTATGGAAAAAATAAATGTCACAAATCTTGATCTTTATTATGGTGATTTTCAGGCGTTGAAGGATGTCAGCTTAAATCTGGATGAAAAAATCATCACTTCTTTTATCGGGCCTTCTGGCTGCGGCAAATCAACTTTCTTAAAAACTCTGAACCGCATGAACGATCTTATTGACGGCTGCCGGATCTATGGCCAAATACTTCTGGACGGCGAAAATATATATAAAAATATCGATATAAACAGCCTGCGTAAAAGGGTTGGTATGGTATTCCAAAAACCAAATCCCTTCCCTATGAGCATTTATGATAATATCGCCTATGGTCCACGCACTCATGGCATCAAATCTAAAGTGGTCCTCGATGAAATCGTAGAAAAAAGCCTCACCTCTGCTGCTATTTGGGAAGAAGCCAAAGACCGGCTTAAGCAAAGCGCTCTTGGCCTCTCCGGCGGACAGCAGCAAAGGTTATGCATAGCCCGAGCTTTGGCCGTGGAGCCGGAGGTGCTGCTGATGGATGAGCCAACCAGTGCCTTGGATCCAATTTCCACATCAAAAATAGAAGATCTTGTATTAGAACTGAAAAAACATTATACTATAATAATAGTAACTCACAATATGCAACAGGCAACCCGCATCTCGGATAAAACTGCCTTCTTCCTTTTGGGAGAAGTCATTGAGTTTGATACTACCCAAAACCTCTTTTCCATGCCTAAAGATAAGCGCACCGAGGATTATATCACAGGCAGATTTGGTTGAGGCAAAGACTTGGAGAAAAAAGGAGTGAGATATCATGAGAAGCAGATTTGATCAGGAATTGGAAGCCCTCAATGCGGAACTGATCGAGATGGGAATATTGATAGAAGAAGCTATCAACCGCTCTGTAGAAGCGTTGATTAAACAAGACGCCCATCTGGCTCGTCAAGTTGTGGAAGATGATATCGTTATCAACCAAAAAGAAAGAGATATCGAACGCCGCTGCCTCAAACTTTTGCTGCAACAACAACCTGTGGCAAGTGACTTGCGCATAATTTCCAGCGCTTTAAAAATGATCACGGACATGGAAAGAATCGGCGACCAGGCTTCCGATATTTCGGAAATCATCCAACGCTTGATCGGTGCCGAATATATTAAAAAGATAGTGCATATCCCCATGATGGCCGAAGCTACCATCAAAATGGTTAAAGACAGCATTGATGCTTTTATCGACCATGATGAAGACCAGGCAAAAGCCGTCATAAAATATGATGATGTGGTAGACGACCTCTTTGATATCATTAAAAATGATTTGATCAAACTCATCCAAAAGGATGCTAGAAACGGAGAGCAAGCTGTCGACCTCTTGATGATTGCTAAATATCTGGAACGCATCGGTGACCATGCGGTCAATATCGCCTCCTGGGTGGTTTTTTCCATTACCGGCAAACACAAAAATGAAAGGGTTTTTTAAGCATGGATCCAAGTCTCATTTATCTTGTCGAAGATGATGAAAATATCCGCGAACTGGTCAGCTATGCTTTAAAGAACAGCGGTTTCGATGTGCTGGGCTTTGATCGTGCTGGCCCTTTTTTCACCCAATTGGAGAAAAAAAGTCCTCAGCTGATAATTTTGGATATAATGCTGCCGGGGCAGGATGGGCTTGCTATATTGCAAAAATGCAAATCTGCGGCCAAAACTCAAACTATACCTATCATCATGCTGACAGCCAAATCCACAGAATATGATGTTATCAAAGGCCTGGATATGGGCGCTGACGATTATATAAAAAAGCCGTTTGCCGTACTGGAGCTGATATCTCGCGTCAAAGCTGTGCTCAGGCGCAGCGGGCCCAATGAAAAATCAATCAGACTGCATTATGCGGACATTTCTTTGGATCTGGATAAACGCCAAGTAGAGGTTGACGGAGCACTTATAAACCTTACCTTTAAGGAATTCGAGCTTTTAGCCTATTTATTGGCCAATCAAGGCATAGTGCTGAGCCGCGATAAAATATTATATAATATTTGGGGCATAGATTTTGCCGGGGAAACAAGAACCGTAGATATGCATATCAAATCTTTGCGGCAAAAACTGGGCGATTCGGCCTCTGTTATAGAAACCGTAAGAGGTGTAGGTTATAAAATAGGAGGTTGAATTTTTGAAAAACAAAATATATTTCAACCTATGCATAATCAGTATCATCGTGATGGCCCTCATGGCTTTGATCTCCTACCTGGTCAATTATGATGATACTGCCATGTTCATTAATGCACTGCCTTATCTCTTTTTGATCATCGCACTGATCTTCTTACTGGCCGCGGTTTTCTCCTCCAGGCTGACAAAACAGATCACGCAATCCATGGAAGAAATGGCCGATCACATAGATGATAATGATGATTATCCTTTTTATGATGAACTGACGCCCTTTATCAGCAAAATACGCAAGCAAAATCAACAGATCAAAGAAAACCTTTCTACCTTGCAAAAAGAAAGAGATATTATTAACACCATCACGGCTAATATGCAGGAAGGGCTCATCCTTATCAATAATAACCGCCACATCCTTTCTGTCAACAAAAGCGCTATCCGGCTTTTATCTGCCCAAAAAACCGATTATCGGGGCAAGCATATATTGTCCATGTCCCGTTCCAGCGAGATTATCGAATCGGTCAATGAGGCCTTGGCCGGCAACAACGTCAGCACTATTTATAAAAATAATGACAAATATTACCGCGTTTTTCTTAGCCCCGTCCGCTATAACAATAATATTAACGGCGCCATGATTCTGCTGGTTGATGTAACAAAAGAGCAGCAAGCAGAGCATATACGTCATGATTTTACGGCCAATGTCTCGCATGAACTTAAAACCCCGCTCACCTCTATTTATGGCTTTGCGGAAATGATGGAAAAGGATATGGTTGCGACAAAGGAAGACAGACAAAAATTCGCGGCCCAAATCTGCAAAGAATCCCAGCGTATGATATCCTTGATCGATGATATTATCCGTCTTTCGCAAATAGAGGATGCTTCCAGCAAACTATTGGAAAAAGTGGATATACATGCCATTTGTCAGGAAGTGATAAACTCCTTGCAATTGCTGGCCGAACAAAAAGAAATAACTTTTCAGCTTGTGGGCAACAAAGTCGATATTTATGCTAATCCGCAAATGATAGATGAAATGATCTATAATCTTTGTGACAATGCCATCAAATATAATAAAGTCGGCGGCAGTGTTTGTATTCATACCTATCATACGGTAAAAGAGGCTGTTATCGTGGTCAAGGACAGCGGTATCGGTATCGCTAAGGAAGATCAGGACAGGATATTCGAGCGCTTCTATCGAGTGGATAAAAGCCGATCCAAGGCAACAGGCGGAACCGGCCTGGGCTTGTCCATCGTTAAGCATGTTGTGGAATATCATAATGGGCAAATCATATTGGAAAGCTCCCTGGGTGAGGGGACCGAGATTACCGTGCGTCTGCCAATGATTTAAATCCGGTTAAATTGGTTTCGCTAAGACACTTAATGATAGCAGAGCCAACATCGACCATGCTAGAACATACTGCAAAAAGCCGGCTCTATTTTAGGAAGTAAACTGATAAACAGATCCGATGACGGCAAAGGACAGCCATAAGGCTGTCCTTTTTATTATTGTTCAAGCCATCATCGCACTTCTATATAGTCTTCGGAATATTGTAAAAAGGAGAATGTATTTTATAAAATGGAGGTAAGCCTGTTTATGGATAATAACATCCTGACTCTTAATAATGTTGCCGAAGGACAGGTGGCCAGAGTCAAACAATTGCTTTCCCAAGGCACCATGAGAAGACGTCTTTTAGATCTGGGGCTGGTAGAAGGTACAGAGATCATTTGTCTGCAAAAAAGTCCCACCGGCGACCCCGTGGCTTATTTCATCCGCGGCGCCGTGATTGCTTTGCGCTCAGAAGACTCCTGCAAGATTTTGGTTGAAAAAGCTCTGTAAGTGCATGACATAATGAAAAAAGCGAGGTGACAGCCATGGGATGTCAGGAAAGTTTAGCCAAGGCAACTTACCAATTGACTATCGAAAAGGAAAGCCCACTGGATAAGATTATTGCTTTAGCCGGCAACCCCAACGTCGGCAAAAGCACCATCTTCAACTCGCTAACCGGTCTAAATCAGCATACCGGAAATTGGCCAGGCAAAACCGTCAGTACGGCTCAGGGGCATTATTATTATAAAAACAGCCGCTTCATCTTAGTCGACCTTCCGGGCACCTATTCTCTCATGGCCCATTCGCAGGAAGAAGAGGTGGCCAGAGATTTTATCTGCTTTGCCAATCCCGATGCCACGATCATCGTCTGTGATGCCACTTGCTTGGAGCGCAACCTCAATTTGCTTTTGCAAATTTTGGAGGCAGGCAATAATGCTATAATCTGTATTAACCTGCTGGACGAAGCCATCAAAAAACAGATATATATAGACCTGGAGCTTTTGCAAAATATACTGAATATACCCGTGATAGGTACCTGCGCCCGCAAAGAACAAGGGCTGGAAAATCTCATGGCCCTGGTAGATAAAAAATCGGCCGTAAGTCATGATGCTGTTCCTTTTATTATCACATATCCATTGCCCATCGAAGAAGCCATCAAGCTGGTGGAAAAGCAGTTGCCGGAACATATGGCCGCTAAAACTTGCAAACGTTGGTTATGCTTGCGCCTTTTGGAAAATGACGCCCAATTAGCTAAAACCCTGCAAATAGATCAGGAACCGGCATTGATAGAATCATTACAAAAAGCAACCGCTTTATTATCCGAATATGGTATAGACGAGGAGAAGCTCAAAGATATTGTGGTCTCGACCATTGTCAAGCAGGCAGAAGAAATAGCCAGGCAAGTTACTCGCATAGAAAAAAAGGGCTATGATAATTTTGATCGCCGCATGGATAAATTGCTGACCAGCCGTCAAACCGGCATACCTGTTATGATCGTTTTACTGGTAGGGGTATTTTGGATTACGCTCAGTGGCGCCAATTATCCCTCCCAGCTGCTGTCCGCCGCATTTGCCCAGCTGCAAGAGACTTTGCTGCAAGTTTTACCTTTTATCGGCTGCCCGCCTGTGTTGACTAATTTGCTGGTCTTAGGTGTGGTCAAAACCTTGGGCTGGGTAGTAGCGGTGATGCTGCCGCCCATGGCTATATTTTTCCCTTTGTTCACCCTGTTGGAGGATGCTGGCTATCTGCCCCGTATCGCCTTCAACCTGGATAAATATTTTAAAAAGGCCTGTGCTTGCGGCAAACAGGCTCTGACTATGTGCATGGGCTTTGGCTGTAACGCTGCCGGGGTTATCGGCTGCCGCATCATTGATTCCCCCAGAGAAAGATTAATTGCCATCCTGACTAATACTTTTGTACCTTGTAACGGCCGTTTTCCCACCCTTATTGCCTTGATTTCAATTTTTTTTATTTGGGGTTCAGACAGTATCGCCGGCTCTATCTTGTCTACTGTGATACTGACATTGCTGATAATTTTGGGAGTAGTAATCACCCTCTTCATATCAAAGCTTCTGTCCAAAACTATTTTAAAAGGCATACCATCCTCCTTCACGCTGGAATTGCCTCCTTATCGCCGTCCGCAAATAGGCCGGGTACTAATATATTCGCTGAAAGACCGGACCCTTTTCGTGCTACGGCGGGCTATCATGGTAGCGGCACCGGCCGGACTTGTTATCTGGCTCTTAGCCAACTTGCACGTAGACGGTATCAGCCTTTTAACCTATTGCGCCAATTTTTTTGATCCTTTTGCTAGGCTCTTAGGCTTGGACGGTGTGATTTTGCTGGCCTTTTTTTTGGGGTTCCCTGCTAATGAGATCGTCTTGCCCATAATTATTATGGCTTATATGGCACAGGGCACTTTGCTGGAAATGAGCAGCATAGAGCAATTACGCAGTCTGTTAACGGATAATGGCTGGACCATATTAACGGCCCTTTGCTTCATGCTCTTTTCCTTGATGCATTTCCCCTGTTCCACAACCTGCATAACCATAAAAAAGGAAACGCAAAGCCTAAAATGGGCAGCCGTGTCATTTTTATTGCCCACAGCTTGCGGTATGCTGACTTGCTTTATCATCACCAGCGCCGCCCGCTTGCTTGGTTTGGTCTAAATTACAAAGCAAAAAGCGCAAGGAGCTTATCCTTGCGCTTTTTGTAATGAGGAAATATTATTCCGTAGTATTTGTTGTAGTATTTGTGGAATTTGTTGTATTTGTGGTACTTTCATCGGTAGCGGCCGGTTCATCAGTAGTTGTCGATTCCGCAGGGGTTTGTGTGGGGGCAGGGTCGGTATAACCGGCAACGGTAGCATACAGCTCATTGCCTTCAGTCCAATAAGTGAAAGTCATGGCACGCAGGATCTCAGCGCTATCCCGTTTTTCCGTCATAAACTTATTATAAACTTCCGATTTAGCCTCTTCTGCCAGACTGTTCATCAAATCTTCTTTGACAGCGGCAAATCCGATTTTTTCCGTATCAATTTTTATGATATGATAGCCGGCATCTGTTTTGATAGGAACTTTAGAATAGCTGCCCTCACCACTTAAGGCAAAAGTTTCTTTGACATATTCAGCATAAAGCCCGGTGGTCTGAACAGTGATTTTAGTCTCGATAACACCGCCGGCCTCGGCTGAACCATCATCGGAATGTTCTTTAGCCAAAGTGGCAAAATCCGCGCCTTCATTCAGTTGTTTGATGATACCTTCGGCTTCCGCTTTGGCCGCCGCCATCTCTTCAGCGGTAGCGGTACCTTCTTCAGCAGCAATCAAAATATGGGAAGTAGTTTTGTAATCATAGGCTTTAGGGTCTTTTTCATAAGCTGTTTTGGCCTCTTCTTCGCTGGCAGTAATATCAGCTGTCATTTTTTCATATAACAGTTCATTATATTTCTGTAGACGGAACAATTCCAAAACCTGGTCTTCCGTCATGCCATTATCTGTCAGCCATGTTTGATAATCTGCGTCACTTTCAAAAGAGTCGGCAATACTGTCTTCCAACAATTTTTTGGCTTCCGAATCGGAAACAGTTATGCCCTCTTCTTGCGCTACCTGCACCAACAAAGCATTGGAAGCGGCATATTCCCAAGCATATTGTTCGATCTGCGCCAGCATGGCTTGGCCTTCTTCATTCTCAAAGCTAACACCAAATTGTTCCATATAAGCCTTGTTTTGCTCATATTGCAACTGATATTGCCAGTCGGCTATATCGACACCGTTGACCGTGCCGATAGATTTGCCTCCGCCCCAGCTGGAAGAACAACCGGATATTAATAATGCACCTGCCAATATCACCGATAAACCAAGCACCAATAACTTTTTCAATCAAATCATCCTTTCCTGTTCCATCAATATAAGTCAGTAAAATTATTTTATCATAATCAGAACTTGTCCTATGATAATCAAAAATCAAGAATCAAACAATATCCTTCTACTTGTGAACATCATTTTCCTGCAACAGCTGAAAGACAAAGAGCAAAAAGCTCCATAAAAGTTGCAAAATGTCCTCTGCCGGCAAAGATTGATCATAAAGCCTGATAACAAAATCCTTTTTATTGACAAAAGCAACCTGCTTATTCCATTGACTGCTGATTTTTACAAGATGTTCCCCTTTCAAAGCATGAAAATCGCAAAATCTCAGCTCCAGCCAGTCTTTTTTCTGCATGATAGAAAAAAGACATAATGGCCTGGCCACAGCCTTGATCTTACCCAAAAGCAAAAGTGCTTCCACTTGAGGCGGTAAAGGACCATAACGATCCCGCAATTCTTCCGCCAAGTCGTCAATCAGGGCTGTATTTTCAGCCGCCGCAATCCGCTTATAGATTTCCACCTTCAAGGCGGAATCTTCCAGATAATTATCGGGGATATAAGCATTTATTGGCAATTCCAAAATGGTATTGACAGGCTCATGCTGCGGCGCTTGGCCGGAGGAAGCCGCGATCTCTTCTTGCAGCAAACGGCAATAAAGATCAAACCCCACCGCCGCTATATGACCATGCTGCTGCGGCCCCAAGATATTGCCCGCGCCTCTGATCTCCATATCGCGCATAGCGATCTTGAAGCCGGAGCCCAATTCCGTAAAGTCCCTGATGGCAACCAATCTTTTTTTGGCCACTTCCGTCATGGCGCTTTCCTTTCTATAGGTAAAATAGGCAAATGCTTGGCGGGAAGAACGGCCCACACGCCCCCGCAGCTGATATAGTTGCGCCAAGCCGAAATTATTGGCCTCATCCACGATCAGGGTGTTGACATTAGGAATATCCAAACCGGATTCGATGATAGTAGTGGAAAGCAAAACATCGGCCCGACCCTCCACAAATTCCATCATCACCTGCTCCAATTCCTTTTCCCGCATCTGCCCATGCCCAATCACGATCTCGGCCTGTGGCAAAAGCGCGTTCAGCTGGGCCATAATATCATAGATATTATGCACGCGATTATGAACAAAGTAGACCTGTCCGCCCCGACTCAATTCCCGCATGATGACATCTTTGAGCATACGCTCATGATATTCCAGCACATAAGTCTGCACCGGATGCCGGTTGGGCGGTGGGGTGGCGATAACGCTCATATCGCGCATACCAACCAAAGCCATATGCAAAGTCCGCGGTATAGGAGTTGCCGATAAAGTCAGCACATCAATGTTAGCCTTCAGCGCCTTGATTTTTTCTTTATGAGCCACGCCGAAACGTTGCTCCTCATCAATGATCAACAAACCCAAATCTTTGAACGATATATCGGCAGAGAGCAAACGATGTGTACCAATAATGATATCTACCTGGCCGGATTTAATATTTTTAATGTTCTGCTTCAGCTCCTTGCTGTTAACAAAGCGGCTGAGACAAACTATTTTTACCGGATAGGGCGCAAAACGCTCCCCGAATGTCCGTAGATGCTGCTGCGCCAAAACAGTGGTCGGTACTAATATAGCCACCTGCTTACTGTCGGCAACCGCCTTAAAGGCCGCGCGCATGGCGATCTCCGTTTTGCCATAACCCACATCGCCGCATAACAGTCGATCCATGGGTCGCTTGCTTTCCATATCCTTTTTAATCTCCGCCAGCGCCTTGAGCTGGTCTTCGGTTTCCTGATAGGGGAAGGCATCCTCAAATTCATATTGCCAGGGCGTATCAGCGGAAAATTGATGCCCCTCCGACTGCTCTCTTGCTGCATAAAGCTTCAATAATTCTTGGGCCATATCCCTGACGGCGCTGCGTACGCGGTTTTTCAAGCGCTGCCAATCGCTGCCGCCCAAACGATAAAGTTTGGGCTTTTTGGCATCATCGCCGATATATTTTTGGATGAGATCCAGCTGATCCACAGGCAGATAAAGCTTGTCGTCACCTGCATATTGAATATAAAGATAATCCCGCTCCGCCTCATCAACCCGCAGGCGTACCACACCTTTATAAATACCTATACCTTGACTTATATGGACAACATAATCGCCGACCTGCAAATCCAGGAAATTATCGATCTTTTGTCCGCCTTGCTGAAATTGCCGCCGTTTTTTTTTGCTTTCCTGGGCCAGTAATTCCTTTTCGCTGATCAAAACTAGCTGTAATTGGCTGCTTTCAAATCCGGTAGTGAAGCGGCTCTGCAAAAGCTGTACCGCCGGAAAGCCCAGCTCTTTTACTATCTCCTCTATTCTTTTCAGCCGTAAAGGAGAACTGGCCGTAATAATGATTTGATAATTTTGCTGCCGAAAATAATCAAAATCTTCCTTTAGCCCCGGCAGATTATTATGATAAGACGGTATCTCTCTGGCTGCTATGCGGACCTTATGGCCCAAAGGCCAGTTTATACGATTAGGCAATTGACAAAAAAGCAGCAAAGGATGGGCTTGTGCCATTCTTTCAATATCAGCAAATGCTAAGAAATTATCATAAAAGCTCGGCAGCAAGCGCCCACCGGCCAATAAATCAAAATATCGATCCTGGCGTTCTTTGCCCACATCAGTCAAAATCTTCTTGCAGCCATCCGGCTCGCTGAAAACCACTAAAGCCTGCGGCATATAATCCAGCAAACTGTCGGCTTGCGCATAAAAATATGGCAAAAGCTGGTCAAAGAAGATATCCCAACCACCGTTATCCAGTAATTCCAGCAAGGGCAAAAATCGCTGTCGTAATTCCTTTTTTGCCTCTGCCGCCAGCGCCTTTTCCGTCTTTTGTAGATCCTGCCGCAAAGCCATCAAACCTCTTTGGCGCACTTTTCTGTCCACAATCATCTCCCGCGCAGGTATGAGAAAAAAATCCTTCGCACCGGCTAAAGAACGTTGATCCCGCGGATCGAAATAACGCAGAGATTCCAGCTCATCATCAAAAAATTCTATGCGCAACGGCTTTTCCCCATCAATGGGGAAAATATCAACAAGGTTGCCTCTAATGCTGAAAGTGCCTGGTATCTCTACCAGTCTTTCTCTTTCATAACCCATATCGCTGAGGATAAAGGGCAATTCCTGTAAATCATAGCTTTGCCCCTTGGCTAAATGCAGATGATGGGCCAAAAAATCTGTGGCCGGCGGCAAACGCCTGCTGAAAGTCGCAATATCGCTGACAACCAACAGTCTTTCTCCTTGAGCCAGGCGGGAAAGTATGCTCAGCCTTTGCGCCACCAATTCTATATTATGGGCATAAACCTCAAAAGGCAGCAGCTCCAAAGCCGGCCACAGCACAGCTCTTTCTCCCACTAGGGGCAAAAGATTTTCCTGCAACAATTGCGCCGCCTCCAGATCAGGCGTCAGCAACAAAAATGATTTTTCCAGATCCTGCCACAGCGAGGCAAGCCAAAGAGCCTGCGCTGCGGCAGGCAAACCATCCACCTCTTGTGCCATACCGGGCGCAATGGCTGCTTTTATTTGTTCATAATCAGCGTATTCATGCCAAATATTAGCCAGATCCGCTATTGAATTAACAGAACGCAAATACTCGCCTCCCCCAAGCAAAATAAGCGCGACTGAGAGCCGTGCCGGGTGTTAAAAATCATGGTTTAAAGACATAACATATCTCCAAAACCTCTATTCTTCCTTATTTTTATTTTCCTCTTTATTTTCTTCCTGCTCTTTTTTATTATATTGATTCATGGCCTCCGTTATTCCTGCCTTGGCCCAAAGCAAAGAGGCAGCAGCCGCCTTTTCGACCGCATCAGCCATAAGCGGCAGCTGCTCCTGGGAAAAAGGAGTCAGCACATAATCGATATTATCACCATAAGGAGAGCGTCCGATACCAATTCTCAGACGGTTTATCTTATCCTGTCCTAATTGCTCGATTACGGACTTCATGCCATTATGGCCACCACCGGAGCCGCCACGACGCAAACGGATACGGCCGGGAGCCAAATCCATATCATCATAAATAATGAGCAGATCCTGTATCTCGATTTTATAAAAATTGCAAGCAAGAGCCACAGCAAAGCCGCTGAGATTCATAAAAGTTTGGGGCTTAAGCAAAATCATTTTTTCCCCTTCATAGTGAACTACTGCCTGCAAGGCATGGTCTTTTTCCTTAAAAGAAGCAGCCAAGGACTCCG
>CAYRML010000005.1:19847-39058 GCA_964425485.1 uncultured Peptococcaceae bacterium
CATATGTCCTGCTTGGATTGCCTAAACCGACAATGATTTTCATAGTTGACCTCCCTATTTTCATAAATATCATACCACAATCCGCTTTGTCATAAAAGTGGCAGAAAAAAATATACTGATAAAAAAGTAGTTAAGGGAGCAATTAGATATGGAAAGATATAGTAAAAAGACCCTCATGATGCCTGTATACAGCGTTCAGGAAGGTCAAAATTTGGGGCTGGTTAAAGCCATAGTCATCGACCCCAAGGAAAAGTCCGTCATCGCCTTGCTGCTGGAAAGGCGGCGCATGACTAAGGAAGAGCGCATTGTCCCCTTCATCAACATCAAAAGCATTGGAGATAATGTTGTCATCATCGACAAGGCCATCAATGCAGAAAGAAGAAATAATCTGCCTGCTATAACACGTTATATGCGCAATCCGGTACAACTCATAGGCAGTAAGGTTTTTACCACCGGTGGTAAAACGCTGGGTCGCGTCGAGGAATATCGCTATGATGAGCAAAGCGGAAAGATAACAGCCCTGGAAATCAGCGGCGGTATGGGCAACTACATCAAAGGCCATATCTCTTTGGCCGGTCAATACATAATTACCATAGCACCCGCTACCGTCATGGTGGATGAAGAAGCAATCGAGCATCTGGAAGCCCTGGAAAACACGCTGCGCTCCTCCATGGAAAATGCCAAAGAAAAAGCCGAATCTGTGATCACCGGCACCATCACGGGCACCATAGAAGCATCCAAGAAAATCTCGCAAAATATCAACCAGGCCATAAACAAAAAGCAGGAAACCCCTGAAGAGCCAATCCAGGAATCGTCGGCGGAAGCGAATGCAACTACAGAAGAAGATTTAAACGTTTCCGCACAACCAGCAGAACCGGCAGCCATTATCTTAGAAGAGGCGACGGTTGAACCGGAAAGCGCGAATAGCGAAGAACAGAAAGAATGATTCTAAAAAGCGACTAAAAAAACAGCCCTCAAGGGCTGTTTATTATTTTATTAATCAAAAAGGCGGCTTACAGAAAGGTTTTCATGTATGCGGATAATCGCTTCCCCCAATAAGGGGGCCACGGAAAGAACCTTAATTTTCGAGCATTGTCCCTGTCTGGCATTATCAATAGGAATAGTATTGGTAGTCAGAACATGGTCGATAACGGAATTTTCCAATCTTTCCAAAGCCGGGGGCGAAAAAACAGCATGGGTACAGCAAACATAAATATCCTTGGCCCCCATTTCCCTCAAGACAGATGCGCCTTTGGTGATAGTGCCGCCAGTATCGATCATATCATCCACCATAATGACATTTTTACCGGCAATATCACCGATTACATGCATGATTTCCGCCTGGTTGGCGGCAGGTCTGCGTTTATCGATGATAGCAATATCCACTCCTAGGCGATTGGCCAAATTTCTGGCCCTGGTCACACCGCCCAGATCCGGGGAAACCACAACCAAATTATCTTTAGGCAAAGTCTTATAATATTCGGCCAACAAAGGTACGCCAGGTAAATGATCGACGGGAATATCAAAAAATCCTTCGATAGCGCTGGCATGCAAGTCAATGGCTATCATGCGATCCGCACCTGCCGCCATCAATAGATTGGCCATCAATTTAGCGGTGATAGGATCGCGGGCTTTGGTTTTGCGTTCCTGCCTGGCATAGCCATAATAAGGGATTACGGCAGTCAGTCGGTAAGCGGAAGCCCTGCGCATGGCATCTATCATGATCAATAATTCCATCATATGGTCGTTAACGGGATAGCAAGTGGGCTGCACCAGATAAACATCAGCGCCGCGCACGCTTTCTCCTATTTCTAGGAACAGCTCCCCATCCTTAAAAGTTGTCATTTTGGAATCACCTACAGAGATGCCCAAATAATCGGCAATTTCCGCCGCCAAAGGCTGATTGGCATTGGCAGAAAAGAGCTTCAGCTTGCTGTTTGTCATTATACCCATCCTCCATCATTTGATCAAAAATATATTTACTTGATAAAACCCCTTTTCGATATTCGACCTTTCGGGCCTTTATCCTCTAAAAATTTTATTTTTCCTCCCGGCCTTTTCTGCGCCGGTTTTTTTCCGCCCAACCTTCTATATTCCTTTGCTCGGCCCTTTCAATAGCCAAAGCATCTGCCGGCACATCCTTACTGACAGAGGAACCGGCAGCGACTACTGCCCCTTTGCCCACCGTGACCGGCGCGATAAGGTTGGTATTGCTGCCAATAAAGGCGCCATCATCGATAATAGTCATATATTTAGCAAAACCGTCATAATTACAGGTAATAGTGCCGCAGCCAATATTGACTTCTCGACCGATTTTAGTATCACCTATATAACTGAGATGAGGTATTTTGCTGCTGGTGCCCACCTGAGCCTTTTTAGTTTCTACAAAGCCACCGACTTTGACTTGATCGGCCAGCACCGTACCGGGTCGCATATAAGAAAAAGGCCCAATATTGCAATCATTGCCCATATGGCAACCTATTATAGTAGATTGCCTTATTTGGCATCTATTACCAATAACAGAGCTATCGATATCGGCATTGGGACCAATATGACAAGTACAACCAATAACGGTCCGACCCCGGATAAAAGTATAAGGCTCGATTACGGTATCAATACCAATTTCCACATCATCCTCTATGTAGGTGTTGGTACTGTCCACAATGCTCACGCCAGCGGCCATCAGGCTCTGGTTTTTCCTTTTGCGCAAAATGCAGGCGGCCTGTGCAAGCTGGATGCGGTCATTTATGCCCATCACTTCATCACTATCTTCCAGTAGCATACTGTTGACTTTATGCCCTTTTTGTGACAAAAGCTCCAATAAATCTGTCAGATAATATTCCTGCTGCCGATTATCATTGTTCAGATCATTGATGACGTATAAGAGCAATTGATAATCGAAACAATAAATGGCAGTATTGACCTCTTTGATCTGCTTTTGCTCATAACCAGCATCTTTTTCTTCGATGATCTTTGCTATGTGGCCATCTACATCCCGCACTATACGGCCATAGCCAAACGGATTCTCCATCATAGTTGTTAAGACCGTACAGGCGCTTTGACTTTGCTGAAATTCGGCCACCAGGGCTTGTAATGTTTGGGCCGTGATCAGAGGCGTGTCTCCACAAAGAACCAAAATGCTCTGGCAAGCCGGATCAATGGCCGGGACGGCACATTGCAGGGCATGGCCGGTACCCAATTGTGGCATCTGTAAAGCATAAGCCAAATCATGGCCCATGGCAGCCCGCACTTGCTCGGCTCCATGGCCAACCACCAACACATTTTTATCAGCGCCGCTTTCTCGCGCCGCTTCTATCACATAAGAGATCATGGCCTTGCCATTTACCTGATGCAGCACCTTAGGCAAATCCGATTTCATTCTGGTGCCTTTGCCCGCGGCTAATATAACTGCTGTAATTATGGACATCAGAGCACTCCTTTTTCTAAAGTAAGATATTTTTATTATACAACAAAAATATCGACGAGCAAAGCCGGCCCCTCGATATTTTAATGATTTATATTAATATTTAGTTTTGCTCAATCCACATTATTGGTAGAGCCGGCAGCAGATTCCCCATCTTCGTCCTGTATAGCATCTTGATTTTCCAGGGCTTCTTGATATTTTTGCAAAACGATGCTTTGGATGGTATTTCTGGCTTCCTGAGAAATGGGATGAGCGATATCCCGGAATTCACCATTGGCGGTTTTACGGCTGGGCATAGCCACGAATAAACCATTTTGCCCATCCACAACTTTGACATCATGGATTACAAAAGCATTATCAATTGTCACAGATGCGATTGCTTTCATTTTCCCCTCAGCTAATAATTTTCTGACCCTTACATCAGTTATTTCCATCATTTGTTCCTCCTTGATGAGTTTGATAAATATTTCCCCTATTTTATATAACTACTCTGAATTTTTAGAAAATCCTCTTTTTCAGAAAAATTTTCCCCATTTTTTGCATATTTATAACAAAAATATATTTTTAGTGTCTGCTTTTTTTAAAGTAAAAAATTTTTCTTGCAAATAAAAGAAATAAGTATATAATATATTAATGCCTGAAAATATTAGGTATAATGATAGCAGGAGGTGAGTTTATGGACAGCGACCCTGGTAGTAGAAATCTGCATGAACAAAAATATACTAGCCGGGGGAGTCTGTTTCAGGCCACCAATAAGATCCCCCGCTAAAACAAGGAGGGATCAAATATGCTTTTTACCTATAATACCATCGACGATAAGCTTATTTGCAGCAATGATATTTCCAAGGGCTGTTGGATTAATTTGATCAATCCCACAGAACCAGAAATCCAAGCCGTGGCTCTTCAAACCGGTTTGGATTACGATTTCCTCAAATATCCTCTGGACGATGAAGAAATCCCACGTATAGAAGTAGAAGAAGACCAGGTTATGATCATCTTTAATATCCCTATCATCGAGGATGGGGAAGTTATATACGATACCATACCTCTCGGCATCATTTTAAATGATGACTATATCGTTACTGTTTGCCTGGAAGATGCCGATTTATTACAAGAATTTACTTCCAGCCGCATCAAAGGCTGGGCTACATTTAAAAAGACCCGCTTTATTTTCCAGCTCTTGCATCGCAAGACCACACTTTTTCTCAAATACCTGCGCGATATACATCGCCGCAACAGCGAAATAGAAAATACACTGCGTCAATCAATGAAAAACAAACAACTGATACATCTGCTGAATTTGCAAAAGAGTCTGGTTTATTTCAGCACAGCATTGAGGGCCAATGCCAAGGTCATGGAGCGGCTGTTGCGCAGCAAGGCCATCAAGATGTATGAAGAAGACGAGGATTTGCTGGAAGATGTGATCATCGAAAATCGTCAGGCTATTGAAATGGCTGATGTGTACAGCAACATTTCTTCCAGCACCATGAGCGCTTTTGCCTCTCTCATTTCCAATAATTTGAATATGGTCATGCGTTTCTTGACGGCTATCACTATTATTCTGGCCATACCGACTATGCTGGCCAGCTTCTGGGGCATGAATGTTCCGGTACCTCTATCGGACAGCCCTCTTGGGTTTACGATTATCATCATAGCGGCAGTCTGCGCTTGTTTGATCGCCGTACGATTACTGATGAAAAGGGATCTGTTTTAAAAAAAGACTGAGCAAGCTCAGCCTTTTTTTTATGCATTATTGTATTATAGATAGAAAAATATTAGGCTAATCTTATTGCAATTCAGCAGAGAGTGTCGCCAATACTTTTTGATAACCATGCAAAGTCCTGCGCCAATTAGCTAAACAATGTCGCCCCTGCTCTGTGATATCATAAAGTCCCTCAGTATTATTAATAATAAAACCCTTCTTCTCCATGGCTTTTAAATAACGATAAATACCGCTAGGATCCGGCGGCATATCACGCAAAGTGGCAAAATTGGACATTTGCTTAATTAATTGATAACCATTGCTGGGGTTTTTGCAGAGCAAAGATAAGATGATCGGCTGGACAAATTTTTCAAGATTCTTGCCCGTACAAGCACAGCCTTGCGGTGGTGAGGAAGCATTATCTTTTTTTAAACAAGCCGGCTGATAACCCGCATCGGTCAACAGCTGTTTAGCCCGCTCCATATTAGTATTTGCCCAATCCGTGACAAAATACTGGGCATCACGAGGGATAGCCCCCGCTTCCACCACCATCACATTGGCGCCGCTGGTCAGCGCTTCGGCGGAAACAGGGTGGACGCAGATATCTTTGATGATATCACCCCCGGAAAGCCTCAGTACGGCTGTAATCTGCGCCAAACGGCTCTCGTCAATGATAGGGGCATCACCTAACGGAGTGCCTTTGACCGGCACTCTGGCCATAGTGCCGCCAATTGCCGCCCGAAAGCGCAAAGTGTTAATGAAACAGTCCGCTATCTCTTCATTGGAATGCTCGATACCAAGCGGTTCCACCAAGCTGATCAAAGCCAATGGCGAGCGATATATACTATCCATGGTGGCCATTCTTATCTGCGGATCAAATGGCGTATCTAGGCCTTCGCGCAGACGCAGCGCATGATATACGCCAAATACGCCAGCATCAAACATGCGCTCCGCTGTTACCAGATCAAATTCCCCTACATTTAAGATCATTTTATAATTGCCGGGAACTGCCGCTTCGATGCGGGCAACCTGCTCAATCAGACTATCGATACTATAAAATTGCGTAGTGCGCAAAACGATATATGTAGCCCCGCCCTCCACATAGGCCTTAACACGCTTGATGACATCTTCATCAGCAAATATATGTTTTTTTTTGATCAGATCCCACTCGGCACCAAAAGAGCAAAATTTGCAGTTCATTGGACAACTATCATAGTCCATGCCAATGGCACTCCAAATATAAGCCAAATTATTGCTTTTTTGCCTGGCCACATCGCGTGCCGCTTGGCGCAAATAAGCATCATCGGAGCTTTTAAGCGGGACGGAAAGTAAGGAAACTATCTGATCTTTACTTAATGCTATGCCCTGCAAACATTTTTCTTTGGCAATATCAATAGCCTTTTTCATGATTTTATAAAACTTCCTCTAAAATATTACGGGCAGAAGCCTTTTTGCCTAAATTGATTTCCCATAATTAAATAAAATTTACTAGATCATATCTAATATATTTTCAGTATAAAGAAAAGGCCGTTTTTTGTCAACAAATACCTCAAAGGATGAGTAAGCTCAGCCTTTTATTTTTTATAAAGTATAATATACTTCCGCAAAAGGCCAAATCGAAGATAATCTGTCCCTTACTATCAAGGCAGCTTGCTCATCAGAGGCCAAGCCAAAAACTGTGGGGCCGCTACCCGACATCAGCGGATAGAGTCCGCAAGCGGCCAGTTCAAACTTGATCTTTTTGATCTGTGCATATTTCTGAGCCGTAACCGTTTCCAGTACATTGGTCAAAAGGGGGCCAATATACTGGGGCTCGCCAAACAACAAAGCATCAATCAAGGATTGAATATGAGGATGTTTTTTTACTTTTTTTAAGGAAAATTCTTTATAGACCTCAGCCGTGGAAACTGGCAATCCGGGATTAACTAGCAATAGATATTGTCTGCTCAATGGCGGCAGGGGAGAAAGAATTTCGCCTATACCCTCCGCAACGGCGGCGCCTTCAAGCAAAAAGAACGGCACATCGGAACCCAGCTCCAGGGCAAATCGTCCCAGCTGATTATGGTCTAAGCCCAAGCCAAACATCTGATCGGCTCCCTTTAAGACCGCAGCGGCATCGGAAGAACCCCCGCCCAAGCCGGCGGCTACGGGGATTTTCTTTTCTATTTTAATCGCTAAATGCTGCTTTAGACCTAACTCTTGCTTTAAAAGCAGCCAGGCTTTTAAAGCAAGATTTCGCTCATCAAGAGGCAAGCCGGCATCACAAATTATACTATCCTGCTCCGCCTCTTCCAGCTCTATAATATCAGCTAAAGAGATCTGCTGCATTATCATCTGCACAAGATGATAACCATCGGAACGCTTGCCTACTATATCCAAAGACCAATTGATTTTAGCCGGTGCTTGCATAATCATTTGCTATCCCTCCTGTTCCAACTGTTCTTTCAGCTGCCAAAAGCGGCGGCTTAAATATGGCGCGGCCTGCACCTCTCCTTTGCCATCACCGAACGGATATGCAGAAAGGGCCAACAGCGGCGGACCTTGCAGCCTTTTAGCCGTGCCTGTACGGCGATACATTTTCCACCAGTATACCAAATCAGCTACAAATCGATCGCTGCCGGCAAAATATTCGCTGACAATACCTTTTTGGCAACCGATATTTTCTTCCAGCGAACCATCACTATACCATGCTAAAATATCAGCCGGGTTTATCTTTTTTTCCACAAATGCCCGCAAAAGATAATCATGATAAGGATAAAGTAGGGGATCTCCTTTGCCTTCCTCCACGGCCTGATTGGTTGAAAGCTCGGCTGAAGGACGAAGGGATGCGATAGAGCCTAAATAATCAGCTGCCTTGGGGAAAACTTTTTGAGCGAAGGAAGCCGCCTCATAGACCTCATGCTTCCATAAATCAGCCATGACGGCAAAAGCCCCCGCCAAATCACCATAAAATGTGGCATAGCCCACCGTCAATTCCGCTTTATTGCTATTGCAGGTAAAAATAGCATTCCAGGCGGCGGCAGCAGCAGCCAGAATGCGAGCTGAGCGATCCCTGGCCTGGATATTTTCTCCCACCGCCGGGCTGATGGTAAGCTTCCAATTTTCGCCGTCGGGAGCACTGATAATGGTTTCATTAAATTGCCTGAGAGTGGCCTGCCAGGATTCTTCTATAGGCATGATAGCATAATGTGTTTTCAAAGCTTTGGCCAATTCGCCGGAAAGATTTTTCGTGATATCGCTGTTATAGCGGCTGGGCATATTGATCAAAAGCACATTATCGCCGCCCAAAGCCTCCGTATAAAAGCAGGCGGCTAAGGCGGAATCGATTCCTCCGGAAAGACCAATCACAGCCTTGGAGGCCCCGATGGAATCCATAAAATTTTTCACAGCGCAGACACAGGCTTTATAGATTAATTCACCTTGTGGTAATACGGGCGCTATTTGCGGTTCACTATAACAACCGACAGTGAACAAAGGTGTGCCCAATATTTGATAACCTTTGGTATCATATAAAGCGCTGCCGCCGGGACAAAGCCAATATGTTTTACCACTGCTGACTAAAGTACAACTATTGACAAAGATATAATGACAGCCATATTTTTTTACCACCGCCCTATGATCAAAACTTTCCTGTAAATCCAGCGGCGTTTGTGCCAGATTAAAAATCATATCAACATAGTTAGCAGTTATCGGCAGCTCTCTTTTTTGCCAATCACCGAGCAAAAATGCCACTCGATAGACATTACCGCCTACCCGAATAGATGCGGTTTGCCCATTTTTGGCTTGTTCCGACGTAAAAAATTGGTCGCCGCTCGGAAAGGAAGCAGGAGCTACAAATGAAGGCAAACATTGCAAAAGCCCATCATGGGCCCAATAACAGGCTTGTCTTAATCGCCCATTTTCATAAGAGATATTGCCGAATATTATACCAATGCCTTGTGACTTTTCAGCCAGCTTGTCCCCCCAATAAAGGCAATCATCTATAAATCCTATATCCAGCCAATTATCACCCGGCTGTGCGCCAGAAATTGCCAATTGTGGCAGAACCACAATATCCGCCTGTTGCTTTTTGGCCTCTTGCACCATCTCCACGGCTTTTTGGAAATTACCCTCCGGATCAGCAGACGTCACGGCCATTTGTCCCAAAGCGATTTTCATTTGAATCACTCCCCATTTAGTTGCCTGGTCTTTTTCTCGATCACAGCAACTATTTCTTCTATATTTTCAAGAGCACATTGTTCACCCATGAGGTAACATTCTTTACTCTTCTTCTTGTTGAAAAAAGCAATAGATTGGTTTATGGGCCTTAAAATAATATCCGCATCCATTTTTTGGTTATGATAAGCCATAACCTCTATAGAACGAACAATAATGTCGAACATATTCTTAGGCTCGTCATGGTCTTTATGGTGCAGATCAATGGCTATAACGATATCTGCGCCCATTTGTCGGACAATATCGGAAGGGCAATTATCTAGCAAATAACCATCGGCCAAAAGCATATCTTCATATTTGATAGGCATTATAGCCCCCGGTAAAGACGAGGATGCGCGTACTAATCTGGCAATATTGCCGGTACTGAAAACCTTTTTCTGCCAGGAAATCAGATCAACAGCCACAATGCGCAAGGGCATGTCAAGATCCTCAATATTGCGGTTTTCCGTACAAACCCTGACCAGCTCTTCATATTTATTACCAGGCATAAGCCCGGTTCTGCCCGGTCTGACTTTCAGCAAATCATCCAGAGAAATATAGCAAAATAATTCATGTATATTATTAGCGGTATAACCGGCTGCATACAAAGAGGCGATGAAAGATCCTGCAGAAGTGCCTGCCACCATATGAATAGGGATCTGATGTTCTTCAAAAACTTTCAATGCACCTACATGAGCAGCTCCCTTTATACCGCCGCCGCCGAAAGCCACACCTATTTTGGGCAATATCCTCTCTCCGCCAGCATCTGTAAAAACAGGCATAATACCACCTCTGTACTGGATTGATGAATGAATCAAATGCCTGCCTTTTGTTGGCAGGCATTTATCTGTATAAGATATTGTAACCGCAAAAAATGTTTTATATTAATCAAAAAGAAATCCCGGTTAAAACTTTTTTCATTCTGGCAATGGCTTCTTTCATCCGGTCTTCTTCAACAGTCAAAGTAGAACGGAAATAACCTTCGCCGCAAGCACCATAACCATTGCCCGGCGTAATAATGACACCGGCTTTATCAAGGATAAACTCAGCAAAAGAAGCAGATGTATATCCTTTCGGTACAGGCGCCCAAACATAAAATGTAGCTTTGGGCAGAGGCAACTGCCAGCCCATATCATTTAGACCGCCAACCAAAATATCCCGGCGGGCGGCATAGATACCGCGCGAAGTCGCCACTATATCATCAGGATGGTTAAGTCCAGCCATGCCCGCATATTGTACAGCTTGAAAAGCACCGGAATCCACATTGGATTTATAACAGGCCAAAGCCGCCACCGCCTCGGCATTACCAGCTATCCAAGCAACACGCCAACCGGTCATATTGAAAGGTTTGGAACAAGAATTAAATTCTACGGCCACTTCTTTGGCGCCAGGCACCTGCAAAATGCTGGGAGCCTCATAACCGTCATAAGTCATTTCGCTGTAAGCATTGTCAAAGCAAAGCAATATATCATATTTTTTGGCAAAAGCCACTGCTTTTTCCAAAAAGGCCATGTCCGCTATCGCACCAGTAGGATTATTAGGATAATTTAGCCACATTATCTTCGTTTTTTTAAGTATATCGGCGGGGATAGCATCAAGATCGGGCAAAAAACCTTTTTGCGGATTCAAAGGCATATAATAAGGCTCGCCGCCGGCCAACATGGTAGCTGTGCCGTAAACCGGATAAGCCGGATCAGGTACAAGGACGATGTCGCCGGGATCCACATAACAGTAATGGATATTGGCTATGCCTTCTTTGGAACCAATCAAAGAACAAATTTCCGTTTTGGCATCCAAATCAACATCAAAGCGCCTTTTATACCAATTGGCAACAGCCTGTCGATAAGACAACATGCCCGCGGAGGAAGGATATTGATGATTTTCCGTATTGGATAACTGGCCGATCATAGCGTCGATAACAAATTGCGGAGTAGGCATATCGGGATCACCAATACCCAAGCTGATAATATCAACGCCAGCCTCTTTGGCCTCAGCGATTTTCTGTTCAATACGCGCGAACAAATATGGTGGGATTTTTTGCATCCTGGCAGCTTTTGCTTTCATAAATACCTCCTACATACATTAAAAAATTTTATCTAAAATCCTCAGGATCATAGTCACCCTGAAAAACGGTAGCGGCAGGGCCAATCATTGTAATGCTGTTATCCTCATGCCAATTTATAATCAGCGAGCCGTGGGTTAAAACCACTTCCACATCTTCCCCCTTGGGGCAAAAACCATTGAGCACGGCAGCCACCGTGGCAGCGCAAGCGCCAGTGCCACAAGCCAAAGTTTCCCCACAGCCTCTTTCCCAGACTCGCATGCGGATCTTATTTCTGCCTAATGGCTGTACAAATTCCACATTGGTTTTGGCCGGGAAAATATCATGTGTTTCAATTTGTGGGCCTAAAGTTGTCACAGGATAATTGAGCACATCCTCCACAAATAACACACAATGAGGATTGCCCATGGATACCAAAGTCAAATTATAAGCCTTATGTCCAACTATGATGGGCACATTGACTATCATAGGCGCTTCGACAGCGGCCGGAATATCCTTGGTGGCAAGCTTTGGTCGGCCCATATCCACCTTGACCAGGTTATTGGCCTCATCAACGATTTGCGCTTTGACCAAGCCGGCCAAAGTGGCAAAAGGCACTACGGATTTATTACTGATACCTTCTTTTTTGGCAAAGATAGCGGCGCAACGAATACCATTACCGCACATTTCGGCCCGACTGCCGTCCGCATTATAAATATCGAAATTAGCATCCGCTTCAGTGGATTGGCTCAAAATCAATAAGCCGTCGGCGCCAATACCCAGTTGCCGATGACAAACAGCTTTGGCCAAAGCAGAGATATCTTCAGTCAGCTTTTCCTTAAACCCATTTATTATGACAAAATCGTTGCCTAGGCCATGCATCTTGGTAAAATGCATACCCTCACCTCATTTCGGGGCTTTATTTGTTATAGTATATCATACCATAATTAATAGATATTCTTCAAGCGATTGAAATAAAAAAGACATCCGCATAAAAGCCGCGGGTTAATAGTAGCCGTCAGGGTCTGCAAAACAGACGTGGAATACTACCCAGAATACATTTTAAAATCCTTTACAAACGCTTCGGGCATGTTCAATATATATTTCTTCAATATATATTTCTTCAATATGTATTTCTTCAATATGTATTTCTTCAATGCGATCGCCCACTACCCCGCCTCCTTTCAATTGATTCCACTTACGGAAAATGAGTATTTCGTTACAGAAAAAAATATTTTGCCACCTAAAACCTGTCTTTTTGAGTTATCCATAATACCAACGCCATTAATTCCCCTTATGTTTTTATAACCCGGGAAGCCTTTCTTGCTCAGCATAACAGCAAAGGCAGACAGCTGAATCCACTGTCTGCCTCATCCATTATCAATGGTTCATAAAATGTCCCTATTGATATACACTTAAACTGGGCTTTTATTTAAAATTTCATAAGATAATGGTCTATCTCCCAAGGCGTGACCATAACCTTATATTCATTCCATTCCATCTGTTTGGCCGCAACGAAGCGGTTTAATATATGCTCACCCAATATTTCTTTCATGAGAATGCTGTTTTCCAAGTACTGCAAGGCATTATTGAGATCGCCGGGCAAGAGCTGCACATCATATTCTTCCCTTTGTATCTTGGTCAGATTATAGATATTAAATTCCAGCGGGTCAGGCGGTGTAATCTTGTTTTTGATACCATCCAACCCGGCTTTGAGCATAACCGCAATAGCCAAATAGGGGTTGCAGGAAGGATCAGGGGAGCGCAATTCCATGCGCGTAGAAGCGCCTCTTTTGGCCGGAACACGCACCAAAGGAGAGCGGTTTTGTGCCGCCCAGGCAATATAAACAGGAGCCTCATATCCAGAAACCAGGCGTTTATAAGAATTTATCGTCGGATTGGTGATGGCCGTAAAAGCCTTGGCATGGCGCAAAAGACCGCCCAGATAATAATAAGCATCATCGGAGAGCTGCTTTTTGCCTTGCGGGTCATAGAAAGCATTTTTGCCATTTTTAAACAAAGATTGATTGACATGCATGCCGGAACCGGGAATGCCAAAAATCGGTTTGGGCATAAAAGTTGCATGCAGATTATGCTTTTGAGCAACAATACGCACGACATATTTGAAAGTCTGGACATTATCAGCCGTGGTCAGTGCATCCGCATATTTGAAATCAATCTCATGCTGGCCTGGAGCGCATTCATGATGAGAAGCTTCTATCTCATAACCGATATTCTCTAAAGCCAGCACCATATCCCGGCGGGCATCCTCACCCAAGTCGATGGGTGTAAGATCGAAATAACCGGCCTTATCCTGCGTTTCCAAGGTCGGATTGCCATTTTCATCACGATGGAAGAGGAAAAACTCTGCCTCCGGTCCCACATTCATACTATAGCCCATCTCTGCTGCTTCCGCCAAAACTTTGCGCAAAATATAGCGGGGATCGCCTGCAAACGGCTCATTATTGGAATTATAAACATCACAAATCAGCCTGCCGGTGATGGAATCTTCCCTATCCCAAGGCAATACGCACCAACTGGAAAGATCCGGCTTCAAATACATATCGCTTTCTTCGATACGGACAAAACCATCAATGGAGGAACCGTCAAACATCATTTCTCCATCCAAAGCTTTGTCCAACTGCTGTACGGTAATGGCAACATTTTTCAAAACCCCGAAAATATCAGTAAACTGCAAGCGTATAAAGCGCACATGGTTCTCTTTGGCCAAAGCCAGTATTTCTTCTTTAGTATACATTCACAATCCTCCATTACCACCTATTTGTACAACAGTTTCAATAAATATATATTATATCCGCAAGCGCAGCTATTGTCAAATTTTCTTAATTAGTACGCAAACATAAATAAGAGCCCTTATCGTCTGTGGCCGGTATGGCCTCCAAATAGCGCGGCAAACGGTTTCTCAGCTCCTGAACATGGCTGATAATGCCAACCTGCCTTTTGGCTGAAGGCAACATCTCCAAGGCCTCCATCACCATCTCTAATTTTTGCGGGTCGAGCGTGCCAAAGCCCTCATCAAGGAAGAAAAATTCCAGAGGCGCCCCCTGCATCTGAATACGTGCGGAAAGGGCCAAGGCCAAGGATAAAGAGACCAGAAAAATCTCGCCGCCGGAAAGTGTGGATACCGGCCTTCTGCCGCCGCCATTATAATTATCTACCATCATAAAATCGCTGTTTCTGTCGTCGTCAAATATTTCTAACAGATAGCGGTGATTGCTCAACTGGGCCAATGTTTCCGAGGCCGCGGCTAAAAGCCGCTGCAATTGCTCCCTGGCCAAAAAGTTGACAAAAGCCCTGCCCTGCAGTAACTTAGCCAGGCGGGCCGCCAGCTCTTCTTTTCGAGCAAATTCGGCCATATCCTGCCGCAGTTTCTGCCATTCTTCTTGCTGGGCCAGCAGCCTGTTATAATTTTCTTCGGCCAAGGCCAAGTCGCCTACCAAGCTTCTTTCCCTGCTTTCCTGCTCTTTAACAGCTGCCTCGGCCGCAAACAGCTTTTCATCATCATATAAGGAGCCTTCCAGTTCCGAGCATAGCTCCCGCATGCGGGAATCTTTGCCTTTCAGCTCATCATAATAATCGGTCAGTTCTTTCTCCAATAATATCATCTCCGCCCCATCAAGCAATGCCTTTTGCGCTGCGGTTCCGCTTTGGAAGCCGGAGTCGGTTGCTTGCCGGAGTAAATCCGCTTTGCATAAATCCAAGCTGGAAAGAACATCCTCATAAAGAGCCTGTTTCCGCGCATAGTCATTTTGCACTTTGACCAGCATATCCTGCCGCTCTTTTTGCTCCGTGCGCGCCTTTGTTTCCTCCTTTTGCCAATCCTGCAATCGATTCTCCAAGAGGCTTTTTTGCCGGCTTATGCTATGACCGCCGCCGGCCTCTTGCAAACGCGCGGCCAATTGGCTTTGCTGATTTTTTTGCTCATGCAGAGCTGCTTGCGCTGCTTGCAGCTGCTGCCTTAATGATGCCAGCTCATTATGAAGAATCAACAAGTCCTGCTGTGCTTTTTTATGCTGCTGCCCTTTTTGCTGCCACTTTTGCTGGGCCACTTGCCAATTTTCTTGCAGTTTTTGCACCAGATCCTGCAATTGCTGCAAGCCATCATCGGCGGCGGCTCCCCGATACGGCTGAGGATGGTGGCTGGAGCCGCAAACCGGGCAAGGCTGGCCAGGATTGAGGCCTGTGGCCAAAAATGCCGCCATATTATGCTTCTGCTGCTGACGCCAGTTTGCATCCGCCTGCTGCCATTTTTCATATAGATCATCCTTCAGCCGGCACAAATCATCTTCGGCCGTGGCAATGGTGACCAATGCTTGTTGCAGCCCAGCCTGCTTTTGCAGCATATTATGTTCATCCGCCAGTAAAGGCTGCAAAGCGGCTTCCTGCCTTGCTATTGCCTGCTGTAATTGTCCATGATTTTGCTCTTCATCCAGCAAATTGGCCAGCTTATCAATGGCTATCAAGATATCCTTACGCCCATTTTCCAGGACGCTCTCGGCAGCTTGCAGCCTCTTGTGGGCGGCTGCCGCCGCCTCTTGGGCCGACTGTTCCTCTTGCCGTAAAGATTGCAATTGCTGTGCCAGATTTTTGCTCTTTTTCACCAGGTCCTGCGCGTCTTTTATGAGCGGCCCCAGACTTTGAGCCTTTTTAGCCTGTGACAACTTGTTTGCGCTGGCTTCCATCTCATCTTTTTGGGCCACTAATTTTTGCCATTCCTGCTGCGTTTTTTGCAATTGTTGCGCTTTATCAGCCAAAAGCCGCCATTTTTGCAGGCTCTTTTGCAATTGCTTAAGGCTATTTTGAGTGACTTGAAGCGCCTGTCTCTTTTCTTCTTGCAGGCGGCGGCTGACTTCGATTTTCTCTTCCGAACAATCGGCCATCATGTCAAAACGGCTTTGGGCCAAAGATTTCTGCTCGCGGTAAAAAACCAGCAAATTGCGGGCCTTGCGGCTGAGATTATCCCCATATTCATGCAAATGAAATAATTGCTCCAAAAAATTAGCCCGATCTCCTGGGTCCAGGCGCAAAAAGGCGTCGAATTTGCCCTGCGGCAGTATCACGGCCTGGGAAAAACGCTCAAAATCCATACCCAAAAGCTGCTCGATCTGCTCACTGACCTCCCGTGATTGCTCAGCCAGTACCTCATCATCATCCACACAATATAAGCGGCAGCTTTTGGTCTTGGCAGAAAATTGTTTATCTTTTTCCCGCTCCAACACTCTTTGCACAAGATATTTTTTCCCGGCCAAAGCAAAAGTAAAATCCACCAGGCAACGATTTTCCGAGAGATTGATTATGCCCTGAGCTTTATTCCTGGCCCTGTCCACTTTGCCATATAAGGCCAGTGTCATGGCATCCAAAACCGTGGATTTGCCGGCGCCGGTGGGACCAAAAATGCCAAAGATGCCTCCGGCCGTCAGCTGAGTAAAGTCGATATCCTGTTTTTGCCGGTAACTGTTCAAACCGGAAAAAGATAAAAATAAAGGCTTCATAATTGTTCCTCCTCCGGCTCCGCCAACAGCCGCATGAACATCTCCACCAGCTGCGGCTCGGGCTGATGGCCTTCTTTTCCGGCCGCAAACAGGCAAAATTTCTCCTCTATAGGCAGGTCCTCCACTACCGCTTGATTTGCCATCTGTCCCGCCTGTGGCAAAAGCGGTATTATATCCAAAATACGCGGATGGGCTTTGCGCAGCTGCGTTATATCTTCCATGGGCAAAGATTTTTCACTGTGTATGGTTACATTTACCCACAAATGATGATTTTGTTCATCCAGACACCAAGCCAATGCTTGGTCATAAGTGCTGGCTTCTACTCTATGCAAAGGATAACCACAGGTCAAAGCCACTCGTCTGCTTGCCGCCATTTGGCCAGCTTCTATATCGGCAATGACCACGCTTTTGCTTTGGCCGGCCTCACTGAAGCTGTAGGCCAAGGGTGATCCGGCATAATGACAAGCCGACTTTTGACAAAGGCTCTGCGGCCGATGCAAATGCCCCAACGCGATATACTGTGCCTGAAGGGGAAATATCCGGGGGCTGAGGCCGAAACTGCCCCCAACCATGACGGTTTTAGGCCCATCTTCAGCATGCTCCTTAGGCAAAGCAAGGCCCAGCGGCCTTTCCGACTGGCTGGGCTGGCCGCCGATCAACAAGAGATGGGCCATAATGATATTTATTTTATGGGGCGAAAAATGGTCGGCCCCCTTTTGCAGCAGTTGCTGTAAGCGCTGCTGATAATCGGCATTTTGCTGCTCCTCGTCACAGATATCCTGCAAAAACAGCTCCTGCAAACGGGTTTCGGAAATATAAGGCAAGGCCACTATAGCCACCTCTTCTCCTGTCCGTGGCAAGCGGATCATAAGGCAATTATCTTTGTAGTCAATAAAAGTCGTGTTTTGCGCCTTGTCAACACATAGCTCCTCCTCAGGCAAGCCGATGAGATATATATTCTGTGCCGTGGCCAAAGGAGCGGCAGCGGATAAACGCTGCGGTTGATCATGATTGCCGGCTATGATGACGATCGGCCTTTGTCCGCCCTCGCTTATCTGATGTAAAAAAGTAAAAAAAAGCTCCTGTGCATGCGCCGAGGGGTTATAGGTATCAAAGACATCGCCAGCGACCAGCACCAGGTCAACGGCCTCCCGTCGGGCAATATCCGCGATTTCCGCCAAAACCTGTTCCTGTTCATCATAACGCTGGCGGCCCTCCAGCAATTTGCCCAGATGCAGATCGGCCGTATGCAGCAAACGCATAAACTGTTATCCTTTCTTTAAACATAAAATACTGTATAATAATTCGTAATCGCCATCAGCTATTCCTTCCGCAAATTATTTGCCGATAAAGATTGACGAAAGGGTATAAAAAGAGATAAAATTTAAAGATAATAGCATATGCTCATTTTTTAAGCGGGAGGTTATCCTATGCGGGATTTTGACAATCTGCCCAGTGGCAATTTTATCAACACCATCATCAATGAAGATTTAAAGACCGGCAAATATGGCGATCGGGTGCATACCCGTTTCCCGCCGGAACCAAATGGCTATCTTCATATCGGACATGCCAAATCCATCTGCCTCAATTTTGGACTGGCAAATGAATATAGCGGCCTCTGTAACCTGCGTTTTGACGACACTAACCCTTCCAAAGAGGAAGAGGAATTCATCAACTCTATCCAGGAAGATGTGCGCTGGCTAGGGTTTGATTGGGAGGACCGCCTCTATTTCGCTTCCGATTATTTCGAACAGCTTTATCAATTTGCCTGCGACCTGATCAAGGCCCAAAAAGCCTATGTTTGCGATCTGTCACAGGAAGAAATGCGTCAATATCGCGGCACACCTACAGAAGCGGGCAAGATCAGCCCTTATGCCAGCCGCTCCGTCGAGGAAAATCTGCAACTTTTTGCCGATATGCGAGCCGGTAAATTTAAAGATGGCGAAAGGGTGCTACGCGCACGCATAGATATGGCCTCATCCAATTTCAATATGCGAGACCCGGTCATCTATCGTATCCAAAGATCACATCATCAACGCACGGGTGATGATTGGTGCATCTATCCTATGTATGATTATGCCCATCCCATCAGCGATGCCTTGGAAGGCATCACGCATTCTATTTGCACTCTGGAATTCGAAAACCATCGCCCGCTTTATGACTGGGTATTAGCCAATTTAGACATACCCTGCAAAAGCCAGCAAATCGAATTTGCTCGTCTCAATATCACCTATACCGTGATGTCCAAACGCAAATTACGCCGGCTGGTAGAAGAAAATTATGTCAGCGGCTGGGACGACCCGCGCATGCCCACCCTGGCCGGTCTGCGCCGCCGCG
>CAYRML010000006.1:0-37343 GCA_964425485.1 uncultured Peptococcaceae bacterium
TCCCAATCAATATCAGCGCCCATCGACTCACCGATAAAACGCAGCGGTACCATAATAAAGTTATTTTTTATAGCCGGCATCACATCCAGCACCGTGATCCTATCATTGATAAAGGCATCTTGCTTGCCTAGATAAAGGACGATATGCCGCGATTGTTGCGCTTTATAGGCATTGATATCCGTTCGCAACTGATTTATATCGGATTGTAGCGCAGTAAATTCACTATCTATATATTGATCAACCCAAGATTTACTAACCAAAGGATCGGTGGCACTGTTACCGGCAGCCCAGGCCGGCACGGCCAACGATAAAAAAATACCCACCAAAAAGCAGCTTATGAATATATTTTTTTGCTTTTGGTTCCATTTTTTCATAGCCAACATTCCCCCTGGATATCCATCTTTGGCGGCAGCGCGGACACAGTATCCGTTTCTATTCGACAACAAAAGAGCTTTTCCTTTTTACATAAGCAATGCCAACGATTTATATAGGCATGATTATTTCGGCAATATGCTCTCCTAAAATTGATTTAATTTCCTCTATAACCGGCACCATTATACTCATGGCCTGGCTTTGATCGGCAGCAGCAGCTGTTATGCGCAGCAATACCCCACCAGGTTTAGCATAGGGCGCTACGGTTGGATTGCAAAGATCCAGCAAATGGCTGACCTTGTCGGCGGCTGCCGACTCACCGATATTTTGCAATCTTATCTGCACCGAGAAAAAACCCTTATCGGTGTGTTGGGATAAATAGGGAGCAAGATATTTCATAAAAAGAGGCTCCATCTCTCTGGGTGGTCCGGGTAAAAGTGCGGCTATTTTGCCTTCGCCTTCCACAACGCAACCGGGGGCCGTCCCATTTTCATTATATAAAATAATAGCGCCGGCGGGGAAATAGGCCTGTTTCATATTGCTTTGGCTTATTTCCGTCACCCCATATTTTTTCATGCGCGCCGCAATATCCGCAAAAGCCTTCTGGTCAAAAACAAGCTCCTTGCTAAAATACTGAGCCAGCATCTCTTTAGTCATATCATCTTTAGTAGGGCCAAGGCCTCCGGTCATAATGACCATATCCGCGCGGGAAAAGGCCACATCTAAAGCAGCTTTAATCCTTTGGGCATTATCCCCGACCACCGTTTGATAATGAACAGTTATACCCAAGCGGGCCAATTGCTGCGCCAAAAACTGGGCATTGGTATTGACGATATCACCGAGAAGAAGTTCCGTGCCTACGCAAACTATTTCTGTTATCATAATTATCCCTTTTCCTTTTTGCTTTTACAGCTCTGATTTTACAACCAAAAAGCTTAGTGCAGCATCCTGCTCTAAGCCTTTTTATCTTAATATATTTGTCCTGGTGCTCACAGCGCTTTGCGGGCAAAAGCGCGGGAATTACGCAAAAGGTGGATCTGCGACAGAGCCTTGCCTGTACCGCGCACCACACAAGAGATAGGATCTTCGGCAATATGCACCGGCAGCCCTGTTTCCTCGGCAATCAAGGAATCAAAACCCGGCAGTAAAGCACCACCGCCCGTCATCATGATACCCTTGTCGATAATATCAGCGGCTAGTTCTGGCGGCGTGATCTCCAACACTTCCTTGACAGCGGCTAAAATAGCCTCCAAAGGCTCCTGGATAGCTTCATGCGCTTCCAAAGAAGAAAATTTCAGACTTTTAGGTAAGCCGGTGACCAGATCACGACCCCGCACCTCCATGACATTATTTTCTGCTAGGTTGCGCGGATAGGCAGTAGCAATATTTATTTTTAAATCCTCAGCAAAACGTTCGCCGATCAACAGATTATTAGACTTTCTGATATAACGCACAATGGCCTCATCGAATTTATCGCCGCCGATACGCAGGGATTTGCTGCAGACGATACCACCCAAAGAAAGCACGGCAATATCGGTGGTACCGCCACCGATATCCACCACCATACTACCGCCGGCGCCGCCCACATCAAGCCCGGCGCCCAAAGCCGCCGCCAATGGCTCTTCCATCAAAAAAGCCTGCCTGGCGCCTGATTGCATAGCGGCCTGGCGTACGGCCCGTTCCTCCACGCCGGTTACGCCGGAAGGGATACAGACCATAATCCGAGGTTTGAAGAAAAAATTATTACCGCCACAAGCCTTATTAATAAAATAACGCAGCATCTTTTCCGTTATATCATAATCGGCAATCACGCCTTCCCGCAGGGGGCGCACCGCCGCTATATTGCCAGGGGTTCGTCCCAGCATGCGGCGTGCTTCTTCACCGATGGAAATAACCTGCCCGCTATTACTGTCTAATGCCACCACGGATGGTTCGTTGAGTACGATACCTTTACCCTTTACATAAATCAAAATGCTGGCCGTGCCCAAATCCACCCCGACATCCTGGCCCACATTAAACAGATTCAAATTAAAACCCATTTTTAATCCTCTTTTCTCGGCTTATTTCTTAAACAAGAACTTTCCTTGATTTAATCAATTATGCCTTGAGCTATCAATATTCCACAATAAAAGAGAAAATCCTTTAACGACTTCCAGCCTAAATATCCATAACTTTACTTTATTTGCTTTAAGACCTATAATTGATATTAGCCATATAAATTTGCCTGAAGGAGCAAGTATATTATGAAAATTGGTATCTTAATCCCCCAAGCAAGGGTAGAAAAATATAGCGACTGGTCGCAAGTGCCGAAGGATTGGCAAATAGGCTATCTCGACCAGCCATACAGTGATCAGGATGTGTTGGAAAAATTCTCCGATGCCGATATTCTGTTCGTTGACGCCGTCAATCCGGTCAGTGCTCAGATAATAGAAAATATGCCCAAACTCAAGCTCATTCAATCGGAAGGCGTCGCTTATAACAGTTTTGACGTAGAAGCCGCCACCAAAGCCGGAGTCTATGTCTGCAATAATGCCTCAGCCAATGACGGCGCCGTGGCGGAACAGGCTATTTTATTGATGCTGGCCCTGCTGCGCCGGCTGCCGGAAGGGCAGCAAATGGTGCTGGTCGGACGGCAGATAGAAGCCAAGAGCTCCTTTATCCTGGATGGTATACAGGAATTAAGTTCATGCCATATCGGGCTGATCGGTTTCGGCGCTATCGGCAAAGCCACCGCCAAAAGATTGCGTGCCTTTGAATGCAAAATCAGCTATTATACGCCCAAACAAAAAGATGATAATATAGAGCAAGAATATGGAGTTAGTTATATGCCCTTAAAACAAATAGCAGCTCAATGTGATATAGTCAGTCTGCACCTGCCGGTTCTGCCCGACACCATCAATATGATCGATGCCGATTTTTTGCGCCAAATGAAGAAAACAGCTTTTTTGATTAATACCTCTCGCGGGGAAATCGTAGATCATCAGGCTTTGGCCACAGCCATAAGCCAAGGATGGATCGCCGGTGCCGGTATAGACACGCTGTTTCCGGAACCGGCAACTTTAGCTAATCCTCTTTTGTCATTGGCCGAAGAGTTCCGCACCAAGATGATTTTCTCCCCTCATATTGCGGGCACCACCAATAACGTGTTTTACAAAATGTACAAAAACTCTTGGCAAAATATTGGCTTGGTAGCGCAAGGCAAGAAACCCAACAATATAGTAAATAGCATATAAAAAACGGCAGCCTAGGCTGCCGTTTTTATTGGTATCGGAATCAAACAAAAGCTAAAAAGGCCATGCCTATGACCATAAAAAACAGCAAAATTACTGCGGAAATTGCCAAAGCGATTATAGAAAGAATAACCCCGGCCGTGGCCATCGTGCTCTTGCCTACTTTGTTTGCATTCAAGCCTAAAACCAAACCAATGATGCCTAAAACAATACCGCCAACAATGGTAAATGAACAAATACAGCCCACTATACCCAAAACCAAAGAGGCAATAGCTTTACCATTACTTGTGTTATTATTGATACTATTATTATAATTATTGGCATTTCCGCCGGTGTTAGCCGTCACAGGGGCATTATTACAAGTTTCATTGACAGCATTCTGCTCATTAAAATTATTAGTCTCGTTCATAAAGGCACCTCCATCAAAGCAACCGCCCATTTTTCTTTAATTATACTACATAAATCGGGGCATAACAACAATAAGTTCAATCGCACAGCATCTACGGGTTCAAAAAAACAAAAGAGTTGTCCCCGGCTATGGGCTAGACAACTCTTTTGCTCAGCAGTAAATAATCCCATCAAATTTTTTTGGCCAGATACTTGCGCTTTGTGGCTTCTCCTCCCCGCAAATGCCTTTCAGCTTTATTATTATCTAAAATATCTCTAACCCTTGCTGCGATCATTTCATTTATCAAAGGCAGTCTTTCTGTAACATCCTTATGTACAGTCGTTACAAAAAAGAACGGTTTCAGTCAGCCCCAAATCGCTTAACAAGCACAGATAAATATCCACATTCCCGCATTTATCCACTTCTATCTTTTTAATAATGCGCTTCAGCTGGGCATTGTTCATCTCGCGGACGGAAACGATGTCTTCAATAGCTCCAAAAGTATCGCGGATAATACTTGCCAATTGCTCACCTTTGATGATGTTATGCTCTATGAGCTGCAATTCGTTTTCCACCTTGGCAATTTCCCCCAATGACCCGCCGAGCTTGCTGTTCAGCTCCTCCCGGGAAATCAGCTCGTCGGTGTACATATCGAGAAATTTCTGCCGCCTCTTATGCAACTTTTTGAGATTATCATGCAGCTCTTTGACAGAATCCTTATTATCCTCCTTGGACTTGTATATGCGTGCGAATTCCCTGATTATCGTCTTGATAATATTTTTCTTCTCTCGCAGCAGCCCGGCAAAATAGGCATCCAGAACGGTAATAAGCTCGGCCTCATCCACAATCATATTATTGTGGCAACTGTCGGCACCTTTGCCATTACGGCCGCTGCAAACCCAGCGTATATATGTATTTTTATAAGTGCGCTCCAGACGCCGGAAGGACCAACCGCATTCCTTGCATTTGATCAGCGTAGAAAACAAATGCTTATTGCTCTGCCGCTCCTTGTCTGCTTTAAAAGCCTGTACCCGCTCCTCGATTATTTGCTGCGCTTTGGTAAAAAGCTCCGGCTCAATGATGAGCAAATCGGGCCTATCTGTGATCAGCCATTCGCTTTTATCTTTATTGATGCGGGCTCCGCTCAAAAAGTCCGCAACCTCCTGTTTGCCATTGATTATCTTACCCATATAAAGCTGGTTTGAGAGAATGCGGCAGATAGCATTTTGGCTCCATTTATAGCCACGTTTTGTTTTCAGCCCACGCTCATTTAGCATATTGGCGATTTTGGCCCCACCATAGCCCTCATATACATACCAACCATAGATTTGGCGGATGATCTTTGCCTCCTCCCGATTGATAGTGAGGTTAAAGCAGTCGCCGGCGCTCTTATCATAACCATAAACGATATTGGGTACGCGTCCGTTCTCCGCGTTCAGCTTCTTGCCAAATTTGATGCGCTTGGAGGTATTGGCGCTTTCCTCCTGGGCCAAGGCGGCAAAGATGGTGAGTACGAACTCGCTGTTGCCCATGGAGGTCATATTGGCCGTCAAAAACAGCGTTTCAATACCCAGGGCTTTTAAGTGGCGAATGCTTTGCAAAAGGTCTACGGTATTACGGGCAAAACGGGAAATATCTTTTACTACAACCATATGAAAAAGGCCGCTTTCTGCATCCTTAATCAGTTGCAGAAACTCCTTCCTTTTCTTGATTTTTGTGCCGGAGATGCCTTCATCCGCATATATATGGATCAGGTTGTGCCCATTTTGCTCGGCATATTCATTGAAGAAGCGCTTTTGTGCCTCCAGACTGTTAAGCTGATCCGATTTTTCCGTGGAAACACGGCAGTAAGCAGCAATATTCATTATAAAAAACCTTTCCGTAATAAGGCCTTAAGTATGGCATTATTACTGTATAATAAAAAATAGATACCGCACTATAAACTTTTTGCGGTATCTATTTTTTATTGTTACAGTGCTTCAAGTCGATACTGCATTTTGCCGCCGCCTTCTGCAATGCCTGATCCAGCTTGTATTTGTTAACTGCAAGAAATATGCCCAGCACAAAGTCGGCGGTATTTTGCGGCGGATTGGGATTATGAAAGCGATAATTCAATTTTTGCTTGTCAGCCATATAACCATCGCCTTTCAGCTTGTCCGTCTAATTTATATATATGATAAAAAAGAAAATTTAGTCCGTGTATATCTATAAAACAATCTTTTAGCTGTTAAAAACCCGTTTTTTTGTTAGAGGTTTTTAGCAATTATTCCTAAAAATGACTCTTTCGTTGACAGATTACGCATGGTATAATATTATGCATGGTCTTTTTTTGTCGCAGAAAGGTGGTAGGTTGCGCATGGCTGAACGATATGATGTACTGATCGTCGGCGGCGGCGTCATCGGCAGTGCCATAGCTAGGGAATTATGCCGTTATCAATTGAAAATAGCTGTATTGGAAAAAGGATTAGATGTATGCTGTGAAAGCAGTGCCCATAATTCCGGCGTGCTGCATGCGGGCTATAACAATAAGCCCGGTTCTAAAATGGCCAAATTTTGTGTTGCGGGCAATTGCGGCTTTGATAAAATTACGCAAGAACTAGATATTCCTTTCAAACGTACCGGCAAATTGGTAGTGGGCTTTGACGAAAATGACCTTGAGCAATTGCAAAAATTAAAAAAACAGGGGGAAATTAACGGCTGCCCTGGCCTGGAAATAGTGGGCAAAGAGAAGATCAAGTATCTGGCGCCTTTCATAGCAGGAGAGTTCGCACTATATTCTCCCCTAACCGGAATCGTCGACCCTTTCCAACTGACCATCGGCCTGGCCGAAAACGCCTTTTTTAATGGGGTAAAATATTATTTGGATCATGAAGTGACGGCTATCAACAGGCTCCCAGACAGCTATCAGGTAATAACAAATCATGGGCTTTTTGAGGGCCGCTGGTTGATAAACTGCGCAGGTTTATTCGCGGACAAAATAGCTTCCATGCTGGGCATTGATGATTATCAGATTTATCCCTGCCGGGGAGAATATTTTGTTCTGGATACGCGCCTTGGACATATGCTGCCTTTGCCCGTCTATCCAGTGCCCAATATAAAAACCGGCGGCCTGGGCATTCATCTTACCCCAACCTTGGACGGTAATATTATGATCGGCCCCAGTGCCGACTATATTGACGAACGAGATAATTATGCGGTAACAAAACCAGTGCTGGATATTTTGATCCGCGATGGCAACCGTATTTTTCCATATCTAAAAAAAGAAGATTTCATCCGCAATTTTGCCGGCATCCGTCCTAAACTAACCAGTAAAGATCAAGGCGGTTATCATGATTTTGTCATAGATACCAGGCCGGAGCTTCCTAATGCCATCAATTTAGTAGGCATAGAGTCCCCTGGACTCACCTCCGCCATGCCTATTGCCCAAGAAGTGGTGCGGCTGATACAAAATCGGGAAGATCTGCGGCCAAAAGCCAATTTTAACCCCATCCGTAAAAGGCCTGTTTGTTTCCGGGATCTGCCCTATGAAGAGCGAGCGGCCCTGATCGAAAAAGATCCCGACTATGGTGAGATAATTTGCCGTTGTGAGACTATAACCAAGGCGGAGGTTCTGGCCGCTATCCGTAATCCACTGGGCGTTTGCACCATGATTGGAATAAAATACCGCTGCCGGGCCATGATGGGCCGTTGTCAGAGTGGTTATTGCCAAACACGCATTGCTGAATTGCTGATGAAAGAGCGCGGTATACCTGCCACGGGGCTGCGGCACAGTCGCACCGGCTCCTATATGTTTACAGGGAGGGTGAGATAAATGCTCCGAACGCAGCATAAAAAAGTTGTTGTCATCGGCGGAGGCCCCTGCGGCTTGGCTGCTGCCGTGGAATTGAAAAAGCTGGGCCTTGATGATATTTTGCTTCTGGAAAGAGAAAAAAATCTGGGTGGAATCCTGCGCCAATGCATTCATGATGGCTTCGGTCTCACCCGTTTTCAAGAAACGCTGTCCGGGCCGGAATATGCACAACGTTTTATTGACCAAGCAGAACAGCTGGGTATCGACATGAGAACGGATACCGCTGTTATCGATATCAATTCCGATAAAAGGATTATTACCACATCCAGTCAAGGACTAAATTCCTATGAAGCAGATGCCGTTATATTAGCAATGGGTTGTCGTGAGCGCACTCGCGGAGCCATCTCTATTCCCGGATCCCGCCCGGCCGGCATTTTCACTGCCGGTGTCGCTCAGGCCTATGTCAATCTCAAAAACCTGATGATCGGCCAAGAGGTGGTGATTCTGGGCTCCGGTGATATCGGCTTGATTATGGCCCGCCGGCTGACTCTGGAAGGCTGCCATGTGCGGGCAGTCTTTGAAGCACAGCCTTATGCCAGCGGCCTGCCCCGCAATATAGAACAATGCCTCCATGATTATGATATACCTCTTTTGCTCAGCCATACCATAACGGAAATCCAAGGCAAGCGGCGCCTGCAAGGCGTTACCGTCAGCCAGGTTGATGAAAATATGCAGGCAATCCCCGGCACAGAAAAATATTATGCCTGTGATACGCTGATTCTTTCCGTGGGCTTGATTCCGGAAAACGAGCTTTCCCGCAAAGCCGGCATAGAAATAGATGGTCATACCCAAGGCGCTTTTGTGGATGAAAACTACCAAACATCGGTAGCGGGAATCTTTGCCGCCGGCAATGTTTTGCATGTCCATGATCTGGTAGATTTTGTTTCCCTGGAAGCGGAAAGATTGGCTCATGGGGTAGCAGAATATTTGTCTGCCGGCTTGCCTGCCTGCACTATTCCGGTCCAAGCAGTTGGTGCCAGCTATATCGTACCGCAGTTGATTAGTGGCAAGCGGGATGTAAAATTTTATTTTCGGGTCGGACGACCACTAGATAACGGCCGAATAGCGATCTGGCAAAACGAGCAAAGATTGCTAAATAAAAATATCGGCAAAGCTATCCCTGCGGAAATGGAACATATTTGCCTGCCGGCAGAAGCCATCTGCTCTGAGGATCCGATTAAGGTGGTGATTTGTGATGCATAAAACTTTCACCTGCACCCGCTGCCCCAAAAGCTGCAAAATAGAAATTGAAGCGGCCGGCCCGCAAATCGTTTCTATCAAGGGCCATGACTGCAATAAAGGAGAAGAATATGCAGAGCAGGAAATCACCAATCCCCAGCGCCTGATCTCTTCTCTCGTCAGGATAAAGGGCGGGAAAATGCCTTTAGCCAGTGTGCGGCTGGACAAGCCCATCCCCAAACAGCGGATTTTTGATGTTATGAAGGAGATCCGGACAATATCCCTCGATGCACCGGTTTATATCGGACAAATTGCCATGGAAAATGTGCTGGGCTTGAATAGTAATCTAATAGTTACCTGTAATGTCGAGTCAGAAAAATAGAGCAGATTCTTTTTCTGCTCCGGGCAAAACATTCTATAATGCTTTATACCGTTCTATAATGTTACCGCCATATGTACGGTGCTTTTGCTAACACCAAAAACAGAAGCGGTCTGGCGCACTGTAGCTGCACTCTCAATGATATAATTACTGATTTCCAAAACCCTTTTTTGAATATAGTCTTGCATACAACTGCCTCCCACTGATACAAACTTTGTATATCATATGAAAGGGAAGTCTCTTTCATACCGGATTTTTAAAATTGATAATAAGAGAAAAACCGCCTGCCCTTTTGGCATCAGCGGTTTTTATTTTATTCTCCATCTCTACCTTGACCATGATGATTGGACGATGGCTCCGAATCAGAATCCCAATCAGTCTTCTGTTCAGGCGGATTGGAAGTGGGAGGGATTAAATCAGAAGGTATCTCGTCTGTAGGATCGGTAATTATAATGCCTCCGTTTTCGTCTACTTCCGGTTTCGGTTCTAGGGCCGAGGTATTATCCAGATTTTTTACTCTTCTATAGGTATTATCGGGTTTGGGGAATTGCCTTACCGGTATATCGTCCAAGGCTTCCGTCATAATAGCTTTCCATAAGCGGGCCGGGTATTTGCCGCCATAAACCTGACGCAGATATTGCGGTTTGCCACTGGCGGAAAGATCCTGATCATAACCCATCCAAACCACACCCACCAGCTCCGGCGTATAAGCGGCAAACCAGGCATCTTTATTACCTATGCGGATATTCTTGAAGGCGGCTTTATCCGGCAGCTGCGTGGTGCCGGTTTTAGAAGCTACGGGCCTGTTCATGCGGGCGGACGTGCCTGTGCCGGAATTGGTCACCGTCATCAACATACTGGTCATCAGCCAGGCATTTTGTTCAGTATAAACATGTGCTGTTTTTTGTTCAGACTCATAAATAATATTGCCGTCAGCATCTTCTATTCTTGTAATAGCAATGGGTTCTATATAAACTCCCTGATTAGCAAACACCGCATAGGCCCCTGCCAGCTCCAAAGGCGACACGCCGGTGGTCAGACCACCCAAAGCCATGGAAAGTCCCGCATCCATATTGTCGGACATATCGATGCCGCTTTTTTCTATATATGGGATGCAATATTCCACACCCAGTTTCTGCATAAATTTAACCGCCGGTATATTAACGGAATATTGGACGGCCGTACGCATGGTGATCAGGCCTCGATAACTGCCGTCATAGTTTTTAGGCTTATATTTAGCACCAAAAGTGGTCGGGCTGTCATCGACCAAGCTGTCCGGCGAATAGCCGGCTTCCAAGGCAGGCCCATAGACCGCTACCGGCTTGAAAGAAGAGCCTGGCTGCCGTGCTATATCGGTAGCACGGCTCAATGCCCTTTTTGTAGAATATTCTCTGCCGCCAACCAATCCCCAAATATAGCCGTTGCTATGATCGAGAACCACAGCAGCGCTTTCCACTACATTTTCCGTATTACTGGTCGGGAAATTGCCGTTATCGGCATATAATTCGTCCATGGCCGTCTGTGTCGCTTCATCCATAGTGGTATAAATGCGTAAGCCGCCGGTATAAACTTTGCTGGGGGACAGGCCTATTTCCTGCAAAATTTCTTCCGTCTGGCCGATTACATAGTCCGTGAACCAAGGATGGGCATATTTTTGGGTCTCGGCCAAAGTTTTGGCAACCTTCACTTCTTCTTGCTTAGCGGCTGTTGCTTCGGCTTCATAAGAAGGCTTGTATATGACCAAATCATTCAAAACCGCATCCCTGACCGTTTTTGACCTGTCGGGATTAATAAGTGGGGAATAAGTTCTGGGGCTGGGAGCCAGGCCCACGATGGTGGCCGCTTCCGCTAAGGTCAGCTCACTGGCATGCTTACCAAAATATTTGAGGCTGGCCGATTCCACACCATAGCAACCATGCCCCAAATGTATCTCATTAAGATAAAGCTCCAAAATTTCATCTTTGGTATATTCTCGCTCTAAAGCTATAGCCACGAAGGCTTCTTTGATTTTTCTGCTCATAACCTTGGACTGATCTTCCAAAACCGCATTGCGGGCCAATTGCATAGTTATGGTGCTGGCCCCTTGAGAAAAATCACCGGAACGGATATTGGCCAGTATAGAGCCAAAAATACGGATAATATCAATGCCGCCATGATCATAAAAACGCGCATCTTCCGAGGCTATGAAGCAATCTGTCAAATAGGGCGATATCTCGCTCAGATCGACGGAGATTCGGTTTTCAACTCCATGCAAAGATTGATAAACCTCCCCATCCTTATCATATAAAAAAGTAGTTTGATCTCCTTGGAAAGAGCCGGAATTGCCCGTGAGCACATCTCTTATCTGAGTATTGGCCACAGCAATGCCGATGCCGGAAAAAACCGCCAAAACGATCAAAACTATTATTATCACTTTTAATCCATGTGGGATTCTTTTCACCTTTCGCACCTCCACCAGAGGAATTATTTATGGGTGAGTGCTTTATTGACTAAAATAAAGATTTTTTTGTTGCAACTCATTATAAATTTATTTGGGTTGGCGCTGGTCCATAGCGCGCAAAATTTCTATTTCTTTTTCAGGCAATGGCTCCGCCTTGCCGATAAAATATCTACTATAAAGCAATATCTTGGCATAATGCTCCAGTGTTTCCAAGCGGAAAAAGGCCTCTTTTAAATCCTGTCCCCAACTCAAGGCGCCGTGGTTAGCTAAAAGCAATGCCCTGTGGTCTTTAACATAAGAGGCAGCGCTCTTTGCCAGCTCCAGGCTGCCAGGTGTGGCATAAGGAGCTACAGGCACCGTACCCAGATTGATTACAGCCTCCGGCATCACAGGTTTTTCCAAAGGTATATGCGCTACGGCAAAGGCGGTGGCACAAGCTGGATGGGCATGAGTAACGGCCCCCACTTCCCTGCTTTGCTCATATATCATGATATGCATCTTCAGCTCGGAGGAGGGCTTATAAACACCCTCGAGGATATTACCAACCAAATCCAGCTTAATCAACATGTCTGCCGTCATATCACCCTTAGAAACACCTGTTGGGGTAGCCCAGATCAAATCCGGCGCCACCCGGCAACTAATATTGCCATCATTGGCCGCTACCATACCAAGTTGATACATTTTTTGGCCTATAGCGATGATTCCACTTTGGGCCTCTTGATCCGTTGGATATTGTATCATTATATGAATCAATCCCCTTTTATATCCTTAAAATATCAGCCAGGCTTTCTGTATAAGGCGCTCTGGCAATACCTTTTTCCGTAATTATGGCGGAAATGAGGTCATTGTCGGTCACATCAAAGGCCGGATTGAAAAATTTTGCCGCTGCCGGCGCCATGGGTTTTACATACCACATCTGACTGATTTCCGAGGCTTCGCGTTCTTCGATTTTTATATTGTCCCCGCTGGGTGTATTTATATCGATAGTGGATGTAGGGGCGCAAACATAAAAAGGTATGCCATAATATCTGGCTAAAATTGCCACGCCCAATGTCCCGATTTTATTGGCCGCGTCGCCATTGGCCGCCACCCGATCACAACCCACCAGCACGGCTTGCACCCAGCCCTTTTTCATAACCGTAGCGGCCATATTGTCGCAGATGAGCGTGGTATCCACACCGGCTTTGGTCAGTTCATAAGCCGTCAGCCGCGCTCCTTGCAGAAGCGGCCTGGTTTCATCGGCAAAAAGACGGAAAGCATAGCCCTTTTCCTGCCCCAAATAAACCGGGGCCAAGGCCGTGCCATAGCGGATAGTGGCCAATTGCCCGGCATTGCAATGGGTGAGTATACCCATATGCGGCTGCAATAAGCTCAGCCCATATTGGCCGATCTTGCGGCAAACCTGCACATCCTCATCCAGCATAGCCAAAGCTTCCTGCAACAAAGCTTCTTTAATATCTTGGACAGTTGATTGCGATTTATGCAAAGCAACGGCCTCTAATCTATCCAAAGCCCAGAAAAGATTCACAGCCGTAGGCCGCGCGGAAGCCAGATAGGCTTTGACGGAAGCTAATTCCTGAAAAAAGAGATCCTTTTTATCCGTTTCAATCTGGCGAGCCAAAATAGCAAAGCCCACAGCCGCGGCCACACCGATGGCCGGCGCACCTCGAACCTGCAAGATATTAATGGCCTGCCAAATATCTTCTTTTTTATGCAGCCGCAGCACTTTTTCCTCATTAGGTAAAAGAGTCTGATCCAACAGCAAAAGTTCCCCTGTTTTTTTATCATAATCTACAGCTGGTATTATCTGAGGGGCAAAATCGCCTTTTTCCATATTATCCCTCCTATAAAAAGTGTCCGTTCTTGCTAAAATTCGCCCTGCAAACAAAGATTCCTGCTCCAGTGCTTATCCATAATTTACCCTATAATTGTACCATATATATATGACAACTATTTTTTGGGAAAAAACCGAAACTGGCGTTCTACCTTTAAAAAATACGTTTTCTTCTTTTTCTGTTAATAATTATATAGATAATAATCAGGGCCGCACAAACAATGATTAAAATAGCAAGAATTGACCCCCAAAGACCATGATCTGAAGCGTTAGCAACTACCAGACGTGATTCTTGATCTATATCCATAATCTCAGCATCTGTCTTTTTGCCCATAAAATCCATAAAAATTGTGGTCAGAGAGCCATATTGCCCCGTCAATTCACCTTGAGCAAGCAAATCATAGCCATCGCCGCCATTAGCCAAAAAATTGCTCATGGCAACTGAATATTCTTGTTCCGTATCCAGCGGTTTGTCATTTACCATAACCTTAGTGATTTTATTGTAGCTTGTGACTTGACCATCAGCAGCCGTCTCGCTGATTTTTTCATATTCAACAACCAAGCCGGCGAAATGGAGAAAGGAACCCTTTCCCGGCTCTAATCCCTGTTCCAGGACTTGTAACAGCACATTGCCCTTTATGTTTTTGGTCACTAGCATATTGCTGAAGAGCAAGCTGCTGTATATATCTTGCTTAGTTATCTGCCCCTGATCTATGGAGGCGCGAATGGAGCCGCCATTGAGCAGGGAAATTTCCGCTGCGGCAGCCTCCTTCATGCTGGATGTAATAAGTCGGGCCAAATTGGTATCCTGGCTGCGTACACTCTCCCGTTCTCCGTCCAGAAATATGGGGGTAGAACCTATTTTTGTCGCCAACTCGGCTTCTTGCGCTTGATTTACTTCATCAATAATCTGCTGCACCCGACTGTCGGCCGTGTATTGCGCCAACTCCTCGGCGCTGTAGATATAGGGATCAAAACGGAAGCCATCCCCCTCTTCCCTAATGGTTATGGCGGCCGCATGGGCAAGATTTTGCCCCACATTGACGATCAGCACCCCTTTTTCCGCAATTAAAGCGGCTTGACTATTGCCGCCATCAAAAATCAGGTCAATACCTGTCACCTTCCTTGCCACATCATTGGCGGAAAGAAAATCCGCAGCGTTGGTCCCCAGATGAGTCACAGCGATAATTATATCGGCACCATCTATTTTTAATTGATCAACTGCCGCCTGTGCATCTTTTAATATAGATTCATCATCGCCAAAATCCAGCCCTTGAACCTGATACGGGTCAATTATAGTACTATAACTGGGGCTGGTCAGACCCACAACGCCGATCTTGATATCCTCTATTTCTTTGATCATGCTGCTTGCATAACGGATTTGGCCGTCCTGCTTGATATTGGCCACTAAAATCCGGGCGCCGCTTTGCTGGGCCAAGGCATCAAGAGCATCCTGTCCATAGTTAAAGTCATGGTTACCCGGGGCGATAGTGTCATAACCAATAGCCTGCAATATTTGGGCAATGCTTTCTCCTTTAGTCAAAGAAGCAAAAGGCGCTCCTTGGAAAACATTACCACCATCCAGAATGATGACGCCGGCAGCATCTTGGCTGTCTTCTTTGATAAAGGCCGCCCATTTGGCATATCCTGCCTGCGAGGCCGTGCCATCAGCCTCAGTCTCCCTAACCTGAGATAAAACATCGCTGGTAAAATAGATTTTTATGCTTTGACTCCCATCCTCCGGCGCGGCTGCCGCCAGCGGCGCCCCCAAAAAGAGCAGCAAACAAATGGCGGCCACAAAGAGCAGGCTTCTTTTAATCATAACATTACCCCACTTCATAAAAATATCAAAAATACGAAATATCTACGACATTTTCTTAATTTGGGCCAACAATTCTCTCAGCACCTCAGCGCAATCGCCAACTATACCATAATCGGCAATCTCAAAGATAGGTGCCTGGCGATCATTATTGATTGCCACAATGGTTTTGGCCCCGGACATGCCGGCCTGATGCTGCACAGCGCCGGAGATGCCACAAGCTATATAAAGTCGTGGGCTGACCGTTCTGCCGGTCTGCCCTACCTGGCAGCGATAAGGCATGATGCCGGCATCTACCAGCGGCCGGGAAGAAGCCAAAGCTCCACCCAACAACTGGGCCAGCTCCCTTGCCAAAGCAATATTGTCGGCATTGCCGCTGCCTTTGCCTACAGCCACCACTATCTTAGCCTCTGCTATATTGCCGTCTTCATGCTGCGGCAATATAGAAAGATGCCGGACTTGACCTTTTGGCGGCGGCTCAATGGACAATGATATTATCCGTCCTGTGGCCATTTGATCCGGTGGCAGTGGCTGAAAAACTCCGGCCCGCACAGTCGCCATCTGCGGTTTTTTTTGCGGGCAGATAATAGTGGCAAACAAATTGCCGCCAAAAGTAGGCCGGGTTTGCCGCAACAAACCGCTTGCCGCATCTATGTCCAAAGCCGTGCAATCGGCGGTGAGCCCTGTTTGCAACTTGGTAGCAATACGCGGAGCCAAAGAGCGGCCAAAAGAAGTGGCTCCCAGCAAAATAATCTGCGGCTTATATAATTCGGCCAAATGGCAAAAGGCATGAGTATAATTCCCCTCATCTAATAGCTGAAGCCATTCGGCATCCAGTTGCAGCACCTCATCTGCCCCACCGGCAATCAGCTCCTGGGGCAGATGGCTTATATTCTGTCCTAATAAAACGGCTGTTACCTGCACTTGCAAACTCTCTGCCAAATGGCGTGCCGGGGCCAGAAGCTGCAAAGCCAGCGGCCGCAAACAACCTCGATACTGCTCGGCAAAAACCCAAACGCCACCGCTACCCGCCGCAATTTTGTTCTTTTTTTGTCCGCTTTCCCTTTTTGCCATCTAATCCCTCATCACCTATAGCAATTCCTTTTGCTGCAATTTTATTAATAACTGCTCCACTTTCCGCGGCAGTTCGCCTGCTATGATTTCCACTTCTCTTTGCCGCCTGGGCACAAAAGTGCTTATCACCCTGGTAGCCGAACCTGCGGAGCCTGTGAGTTTGATATCGGCGGCGATGTCCTTGGCATCAAGAATCTGGATCCGGGCCTTATCGGCCATCTTCAAACCTTTGATGGAAGGCAGGCGCGGCGTATTTATCTCTTTTACCACAGTAATAACACCCGGGAGCATGATTTGCGTCCTTTCATAGCCATCATCGGTCAGGCGCAGGCAGATCAGGCTATCGGAGCAAATTTGCTCGATTTTGCTGACATCGGTCAGATGAGGCCAGCCCAGTCTTTGCGCCAGCGCCGGGCCCACCTGTGCCGTATCGCCGTCTGCGGCCTGCTTACCGCAAAGCAGCAAATCGCAGCCACCGAGCTTTTCTAGTCCCTTGTGCAGCGTATAAGAAGTGGCCAAAGTATCGGCGCCGGCGAAAGCGCGGTCGGAAAGCAAAACAGCCCCATCGGCCCCCAAAGCCAAAGCTTCGCGCAAAAGCGCTTCCGCAGACCTGATACCCATACTGAGCAAGGTCAAAGAGCAGCCTGTTTTTTCTTGGAGCCGTAAAGCCTCTTCCAGAGCATAAGCATCCAGAGGATTAAGCATCGCCGCCTGCCCTTCCCGTATCATATTATAGGTCTTAGCATCCAGCTTTACAGCCGCCGCAGCCGGCACCGGCTTGAGGCAAACCACTATTTTCTTAATGGCTTCAGTCATGGGCAGATTCCTCCCAGACAAAGATATTACCGTTATTGATAGAACCATGGGGGTCGAAAAGTCGTTTCAGCTGCCGCATATCCTCTATGCTTTGGCGGCCGAACATTTTTTGTACAAGAGCGGTTTTGAGCTTGCCGGCGCCATGCTCCGCGGCAACCGAACCGCCCATAGCCACCACCTGCTCAGCCCAAGCCGAATAAAGTTCTTGGCCCCGCTGATATTCCGCTTGATTTTCAGGCACTATCCCAACATGCAGATGATTATTGCCCACATGACCAAAGATCACTGCTTGCAAACCACTTGCCGCCAACCCCTGATTATAGATAGCCATAATTTTTTCCAGGAATTGATCAGGCACGGACATATCCGTGCCCAGCTTGGTTAATGATGGTTCCTTTTTTTTCTTATCATCGAGCAGCAAATTAACGGCTTCCGGCACGGCATGCCGGAAAAGGCGCAGCTTCTCCAGGTCATAAGCATTCGTGGCCACCCAGGTATCAGCTTCATCGCCCCCCACGGCCGTGATTAGATCGCCCAAATCATCAATGATGGAGCGCAGCTCTTGCTGACTTTCGCCCATAAATTCCGCATATACGGCGGTATGATAATGGGCTTTTATTTCTTGGATATGGCTAAAAGCGGCCTTTTCCCGCTTTTGCCGGCCTAAAAAGCGTAAAGACGCCTCATTGAGAAATTCTATAGCTATTGGCCTTGGCTGAAAGGGGAGGTCAGGGTTTTGGCCCCTCAATGCCTTGACATAGGCAAGCGCTTTCATTTCATCAGGCCAAAAAGCCGTTACAGCCCAGATGGCGTCCGGCAAAGGATAAATACGCAGCTCTATTTCCGTGACAATGCCCAAACTGCCTTCATCGCCAATAAAAAGATCCAGGAGATCCATATCGTCATGACAATAATAGCCGCAGGAATTCTTAACTTTTGGCATATCATAAGAAGGCAAAATGCCGCTGATAAGCCTGCCGCCCGGCAGCTCCAGGGAAAATTCCCTGCCTTTAGCCACATACTGGCCACGCCTAAGCGGCAAAAGGCTGCCATCAGCCAGCACAATATGCAAAGATTGCACATGATTTCTGGTGGGACCAAAAGCAAAAGTACGGGCGCCGGAGGCATTGCAGGCCACCATGCCGCCAATACTGGCCGAAGTCTCCGTGGGATCAGGCCAAAAGGCCCAGTTTCCCTGCTTAAACCGCTCCAATGCCTCGCGGGAATACTCATCCCAATCAGCTATATGAAAATTCTTACTTTCTAAAACCTGCCGCAGATAACAAAGCAGCAAACCCGGCTGCACCCGCAGCAGATAACAATTTTCTTTTGCCTCATAGCGCAGCCCCAGGATCTTATTCATACGACTTAAATTCAGTATATGCCCGCCTTGCGGTACGGCGGCGCCAGCTATGCCTGTGCGCGCTCCCTGCACCGTCACCCTTATTTGACTAGCGGCCATCCGCCGCATGGTCTCCTGCACCTCGGCTTCCGTTTGCGGAAAAGAGATGCTTTCGGCCTGGCCCAAGAGCCTTGATTCATCATGCAGAAATTCCGCATCCTGCGCTGTAAGTCTTCTCATTTCTGCCGCCAAAAAAGCACCCCCTATTATTTTGGGTCATGTTTTTCTGCCAATATAATACCATATTCGACAACAGAAATAAACCGCAATAAATAAAGGGGATAGCGCTCTCTTGGCACTCCCCCTTTCTATTTATAGCATAACTTCCTGCATGCTTTTAATATAAATGCTGTATCGTTGGATAATATCCATCAAAGCTGCCTTTTGCGAAGGATCGCTGCGCCAACTCATACTGCAAGCCGAGTTGACAGATCTTGGCGTAGGTATCAGCTGGCCGCTTATGCCTTTCTGGCGGCAGATTTTTTCCAACCTGATGGCCTCGGAAACATTGGAAAAGGTTACCAGTACCCATCTTTTTGATTTTGCCATAGCCTACCTCCTCTTGATCAATAGGGTGCTTATTTATTATATGAGCAGCCCAAGAAGAAGGTGAGGCTTTTCCCATCCGGCTTAATACTCGTACCATTTATCACCGGATAAAGATTGCAGGACAGCCAGATAGGCGGCGGCATCTTTTTTGGCCTTGGTCAAATCCAGATCAAGATAATTGCCGCATTCTTTGGCGGATGCCCCCGGTATGGTCCCATTGAATTCCGCTGTATAACTAAATGCGTCGATCAATTTTCGGCGGATTTCTTCAGGGCTGACATCATCGAAAAACAGCAGATAAAAGCCTGTACGACAGCCCATAGGACCAAAATAGAGCATCTTTTGCTCCACATCTTGCGCCCGTAAAAAAGTGGCCACTATATGCTCTATGGCATGGCTGGAACCGGTGGAAAGCGGCGGCTGGCAATTTGGCCTTTTCAGGCGCAAATCATAAGTCATGACATTGCTATCATGGCGGCTGATATAAAGCCCCGGCCGCAATTTTTCATGATCGATGCTAAAGCTGGCAATTCTGGGTAAATTATTCATAGCAACAAACTCCCCTTCCTTGATCAATAGTATATTTTAGAGGCTGGCCCGGCTCAAAGATCAAAAACTCCTCATCCCAATTGCCGGCAACAAGCTTCTCGAGGGCCAGAGCGGAACCGTGACATGTGGTTATGGGCAAATGCAAAAGACGGCTCAGCTGCTGCAATTTTTCATGATGGGCTTGTGTTTGTCCTTCATTTTGTTCAATAAAACACAGCCTCTCATAATTTTCTACCATTTGCCGCAGCAGAGACTGGGCTTTTTCTTTGCCATATTTCTGCGTCAAATACTTGGCTTGGGTAAAAAAGCTGCGCCGGCTGCTAAGCCAGGCCGGAGTCAGATAAAAACAGCCCTTTGACTTATCATTGCTGCGTAAAAGCAAGCTGATGCAATCATCATAGCGGAACATAACCAATTTCCGTTGGCAGCGCAAACCGCATAGGGCGCCGCCGCAATAGCCATAAGCCAGCAGCACCGCCTCATAATCGCCAGCGTAAGCCAAGGCTTTTTCTACCGCCTGGCGCAAAAGGGCCGGCCTTTCATGCAAGTCTGCTTGCAGGTAAATAGTCTCATATAAATCATGACTTTGTAAAGGCCTGCCTCGCAAAATGTCGTCCAGCTCATCTTTAAGCATCTGGCAAGCAATGAGCAAATATTTCATCCCGGTCATCCTTTCTCCTTCAATATTCACTTTTAAAGAGCCGTATCCTTTTTTCACAGGTATATTCTGGCTAAATTTGGGCCATAATATTTTATGTAGAACATAGGCAGAACATAGAAGGAGGTTTTTTTATGGAGCCTGGAAACAACTATCCCCGCAATCACAACAATAAAAGACGTCAAGATAAAATGAATCTCTGGAGCATCGTAGCCATAGTGTTGATCATTGGCACACTAGTGGTTTGGAATAAAGATAGTATTTTTGAAAAAGAGCAGCCACAACCAACACCTATTGCCACGGTGGAAGGCGTCGAACCTGCTGAAGAAAGCTCCCCTCAATTAACGGCAGAGCAGCCGACAGCAGGAACGCCAACAGCAGGCACGGAAGAAAGTGAGCCGGAGGCCATCAGCGCGGCCACAAAAGTAGATGCCTGGCTGCCGCCGGCCAATGGCAGCTGGGGGCGCCTATATGGCTATCAGCTGGATCCAACTTTCGATGACTATCGCTTCCACAGCGGTGTAGATATGCCGCTGGCGGAAGGAGAGCCGGTATTTGCTGTAGCCAACGGCACCGTAGTCAAGGCTGCCGATGACGAGGATTGGCAAGGCCGAGTGGAAATTAAACATGCCGGCGGCATAACCAGTGTTTATCTGGGCATTGTTCCTTCAGGCGTCAGCCAAGGACAAGCCGTAGTGGCCGGAGAGACTATCGGCACCGTGGCGGCATCCCCTCGTGTCGAAGCCTTGCAGGATCCGCACCTCCATTTAGAGATTATCACGGAAGAAGGTAATCAAAACCCGCTTGATTATATTAAATAATGCCAATATATTAAACAGCAGCCTCCTGGGGCTGCTGTTTAATATATTTTGCTTAATTCCACACCGCTGTAATAATGCCGCAGAATTTCCTCGGCATCATATCCGGCTTTAGCCATGCCATTGGCTCCGTATTGACAAAGCCCTACCCCATGGCCATAGCCTCTTACCTGAAAAATTATCTCATCTCCTTTTATCTGCCAGCTGAAATTTGTGGAATTAAGTTCTAAAGCCGTACGCATATCTTGACCGCTTATGGTCTTTTCCCCAACAGAAATTTCAGCTACGCGTCCATCATTATCTTTCATTGTGATTTTCATACCGGGCAGACTTTTGGCCTCAACCGACAATTTGCTGGCGGCTTCTTGCAGCGGCAAAGTCAACTGACTTTCATATTTAGGGGCCTCCGTATCCCATTTGCAAACCACGCTTTGCAGCCAGGAATTATCCCCGCCCCAAACATTGGCCGATGATGACGTATGTCCGCCGCAGACGGCTGAATAAGGGGTGCTTACTGGCCGCCCGTCTTTGGTAACAATGATACCGCTGGTGGCTCCCACCGCCTGGCGAATTTTTTCCTCATAATCCGGAGCCTTATCCCGCCACTTTTCTTTTCTTTGTTTTTCATTATTAAAAGCCTGGAAAACGGCGGGATCTGCACTAACAGTGATATCTTCAGCAGATCCATTATCAGCTTGAGGCTGTTTTATTTGCCGATATACATAAGTACGGGCGGCTATCGTTTGTGCCTTCAGCGCCTCTGGCTCGAAAGAAGCCGGCATTTCCGCAGAGACTACACCCACCAGATATTCTTCCAACAGCATCTTTTCCCTGCCGCCCTGCTCCGACAAGACAGCCACCACCAGAGAATCTGCAGAAAAACCAGTTTGCTCACCATCTGCAGAGGCGGAAAAACTGATCAGCAGCAAAGGAAAAACAGCCAAAAGCAGCAAAATCACCACAAAATAAATCAAAAATATTTTTATTGCTTTCATAGGCCCCACTCATTTTACGCTTTTGTTAAAATATATGGTTTTGAGGTTTTTTTATTACCCGGTAATAACTTCTTTTTTGGTATATTCATTTCCCCAGAGGGCCAAAATAAAAGATAAAAGGGGGATTTGTTATGAACAAAAAACTTATGGCCTGCATACTCTTATCAGCCATATTAATAATATTTTTTATGCTCCCCGCTTGCAGCAAAACCGTGGAAAAGGATCAAAAAGAACCTCTTTTAGCTGCCTTTGAAGCTCTGCAAATGGATGAAGGAGCTTTACATCTGACAGGCTGGCTGTTGGAAGAAAATTCCTTTCTACCTATGACTGATTTAAAAGCCCGGGCACAGGTCATCGTCAAACAACTGGGCCTTTCCGTAAAAAGTGAATCAGAGGATGATGATATATCCTGGCGACAATTCCAAATTTTGGGGCAAAAAGAGAATGCTAATTATCTGATCACATATCAATCCCTGCCGCAAAACACTTATCTGATAATAGATATCGAAAGCCAGGGACAAGTTGCCTCTTTCGAAGGGTTACGCTATGACCTGGATCGGGCCTTAGGCCAAAACGGCGACCGGATTTATCTGATTATGAGCACCTGGCCGGGCCGGCATACAGAAAAGGAGATCGGCAATCTTTTTGATAAAGCACTGACCACCTGCGGCGCCCAAAAGATCGATGCCATGCATGATGATTATTATATTTGCTATACAGGCTATATTGAAGGAGTGTTGCCAGAAAGCGAGCGGGAAGGAGAAAAAGTAAATATTCAATTGGTAGCCGATTATAATAAAGAACAGGATCTGACCTATGTTTACCTGGGCATGCCGGTGGTATTTAGCGATTATTGAGCAATATGAATTGAAGATGAAGAGATTGTTAATAAAAGCAGGATATTGTCGTTTGCATGTTGAAATGTAACGGGAATGATTTTGCGGGAGGAAGCATTTTGAGAAAGATAGTGATCGAAGGAGGCATTCCATTAAGAGGAGAAATCACAGTCAGTGGCGCCAAAAATGCCGTGTTGCCTCTTATGGCTGCTTCTTTGTTGGCTGAAGGAAATAGTATAATAGACGATACTCCGCTCCTCTCCGATGTAAATACAATGTGTCTGGTTTTAGACTCTTTGGGAGTAAAAAGTCGGCTTTTAGGAAATCGTTTACAATTGGATACCACCACTCTTTGTTCCACCGAGACGCCCGGAGAATTAGTACGTCAGATGCGTGCTTCTTTTTTGGTTATGGGCCCGTTGTTAGCAAAATTTGGTAAGGTGAAAATGTTTTTGCCCGGCGGTTGCGCTATCGGGGCTCGTCCCATCGACCTCCACCTTAAAGGATTTGAGGCCTTGGGCGCACAAATAAGCATAGGGCATAATTATATCGTAACCAAAGCGCCGCGTTTGTATGGCAATCGCATTTACTTAGACTTCCCCAGTGTCGGCGCAACGGAAAATTTGATGATGGCCGCCGTATTGGCCGAAGGCACTACCATTATCGAAAACGCAGCAGCAGAGCCGGAAATTGTCGATCTTTCCAACTTTTTATCGGCTATGGGGGCACGCATAAAGGGCGCAGGTACAAAGGTCATCCGCATCAAAGGTGTGCCGGTCTTAAATCCCGTACAGCATACGGTCATTCCCGACCGCATAGAAGCAGGCACTTTTATGGTGCTGGCAGCATCTATGGGCGAAGATGTGCTGATCAAAAACATCATCCCCGAGCATCTCAACTCCATTTCCGCCAAACTACAGGAATCCGGGGCTTTGATACAAGAATCTTATGATGACATGCGCATCAAAAGACGTAATCCTATTCTGCCTTTGGACATCAAAACATTGCCTTATCCCGGCTTTCCCACCGATATGCAATCCCAATTTATGTCCTTTCTCACCACTGCCAGCGGTTCCAGCACCATCAGCGAAACTGTTTTTGAAAACCGTTTTATGCATGTGGATGAATTGCGCAAAATGGGGGCAGATATCAAAATCGATGGCTCTATGGCTATCATCAACGGCGTGGAAGGGCTCAGGGGCAGCCAGGTTAAAGCCACGGATTTGCGGGCAGGCGCAGCTTTAATCATAGCGGGGCTTAAAGCCCAGGGGATCACGGAAATATACGAAACTCAACATATAGAGCGTGGCTATGACGATATTTGCAGCAAGTTGCAGAAACTGGGGGCCAAGATCAATTTTGTTGATATTTAAAACACCCGTGCCGGGTGTTTTTTTATAATCAAGGCCAGCCCGATTTATCATGTAATGGACAAAACAAAGAGCATATTTGCCAATGAAAATGTAAAAACTTTCCTGTAGGGCGGTGATTAAATGACTGAAAAAAGAAAAATCCAAAGCACATCCTGGGAACTGTTCCAAAAAGAACAAGAGCAGCAAAATCCTCAAAGTCCTAACCCTGTTGCTATAGATATAAATGCGCAATCAGCTGAGGCCATCCCGACAATAACCGCAGCAGAAATTCTAGACAAACCCCTGCCCACTCCCATTTCAGAAGAGATGGAGCAAACAGGCATGGAAAAAGATGTCCGCCAGAAAAAGAGAATAAATATCGGTCAGGATAAAAGCAAGGATAAAAATTTCATGCGCATCTGTCTAATCGTTTTCATCATTGCCGTTGCCGGTTCCTGTGCCGGCCTTTTTGTCAAATTCTCTGCTGATAAGGCCTTCGTGAGGCAGGAATTGGCCAGTATGGCCCAGAGCAATCAAGAAGCCTTCGATGATATCAATGCCCGCTTGTCCTCTATGGAAGAACAAATGAAGGAAATATCCCTTGTGCTGGCGGAGGCTGATCAATCCATCAGCAGCAGCAGCTCCGCCAACCGGCAAGCCATGGCCCAAAAGATCGAGGAATTAAATAAGCAGCTGGCAAGTCTGAAAAAATCATTAGAACTGCTTAAAGAATCTAAAGGAAATATTTAAGGTGCTTTTATGAAAAGCAAAAAATATATAATCATCACTTTAATAGCTTTAGCCGGCGTGGCTTTGGGCTTTTTATCGGCCGCGGCTTTGGATAATCTGCGCCCGGCCATTGATATTTCAGAAGCCGCCTTGCACACAGCCGACACACCTATGGAAGAAGCACTGGCTGCCGCGGAAGGCTCTTTTGAGATTCTGGTTGCCGATGCGGCCAGGTTTGACGCCTCTTTGCAGCAAGAGCTGGCTGCAAATGAAAAGATAACACAGGAGTTGGCCCAGCTGGCACAGGCCACAGCCTCCCATAAAAATCTCTCGGATGAAACATATGAGAAAATGATTGTCAATCGCCTGGGTAAGGCTATTTACACCTGTGAGGGCAACAATTCTTCTATCATGATCTTCGAGCTGAAAAAAGAGGATATGCGCGGCTATATGGCCAAAATCAAGCTGAAAAAATCCTCGGCGCTGCAGGTTACTTTGAGCCCGGACGATAAGCCACAAGGGGAAACAACCAGCCAGGCCGCTAAAAGAACAGGGGCTATCTTCGCAGTCAACGGCGGTGGTTTTGCCAATTTGACGAAAAATGGTGTGACAAAAACCGTCCCTATCGGCAACACCATGATCAAAGGCCGGTTGGTAGGTGATTTTATGCCTTCCGCCAATAATATAGCTTTTGCCGGCTTCAGCAAAAACAATAAGCTGGTCGGAGGAGTCTATGCCACAGAAGCGGAACTGAAGGCTTCGGGCGCTTGGCAAGGGGTCAGCTTTGTGCCGGTTTTGATCCGCAACTGGGATGCGCAAAAAATCCCCGGCAAGTGGGCCAAAGCTCGTCAGCCGCGCACCGTGCTGGGCCAATATCCCAACGGCGATATATTTTTCATCGTCGTAGATGGCCGCCGCAGCAATTGGTCTGCCGGCATCACATTGGAAGAAATGCAAATCCTACTTATGCGGCTGGGGGTTATGGAAGCCTTCAATTTGGATGGCGGTGGCTCCTCTGCCATGTATTATAATGGCAAGGTGCTAAATAAACCATCAGATGGACAGCAAAGAAATATGGCAACAAATATAGTAGTGTTTAAATAAAAAGTAGTTAAATAAAAAAGGTGCCATCAATCAATGATGCACCTCTTTTTTATGGATTTTTAGCAAATTCGCGGCAACAGCTCTCCGGTGGGCGGCGGCAATAAAGTTTGGCCGCCTATTGCCGTTTTGACCACCACCCGCCCTGGCAGATCAGCCGTAACTTCTCCGATAATGGCCGCATTCTGGGAGTGCCGGTCCTGATGCAAGGCAGCAAGCAGTAACGGCGCTTGGCATTGGGGTGCGATAATCACCATTCTTCCTTCACAGGCCAGATAAAGGGGCTCCAAACCAAGCATGCCGCAAATTCCGGCCACTTCTCTGCTGACGGGGATAGCTTGAGCATCAAGCTTGATTCCCACCTGGCTTTGGGCGGCTATTTCATATAAAACTGTACCCACACCGCCACGAGTAGCATCCCGTAAAACATGAATATCTTTAGTAACATCAAACATAGAGGAAACCATTTGCCAAAGAGGCGCGCAATCGCTGCTGCAATCGGCCGTAATGCCGAAAGAATCTCTGGCCAGTAAAATTGCACAGCCATGCCGTCCGATATCACCGCTGACGATGACAGCATCACCGACGCGGGCACCAGAGCCGGAGGGACATAGGCCTTCCGTCAATTGGCCAATACCTGTGGTGGTGATAAAAATACCGTCACACTGCCCCTTGCCCACAACTTTGGTGTCACCAGCCACAATAGCGATGCCGGCTTCCACCGCAGTTTTCTGCATGGAATCGGCAATCCGTTCCAATTGAGCCAGAGAAAAGCCCTCTTCTATGATAAAAGCACAGGTCAAATATAAAGGTTTGGCCCCCATGCAGGCCAGATCATTGACTGTTCCGCAGATGCTGAGTTTGCCGATATCACCACCGGCAAATTGGGGCGGGGAAACAATAAAGCCGTCCGTGCTAAAAGCTAAGCGGCCGCCGGCAAAAGCTAAGACTGCCGCATCGTCGGCAGTGAGCAAAGGGCTGTCGAAATACTTTCTAAAGATATCGTTTATCAGCTCCGCGCTTTGCTTGCCGCCTGCCCCATGGGCCAGGCTAATCATTTTTTCCATAAAACCCTCCATATTTATAAAAAGCGGCACAGGTTCCTTCGTTGGAAACCATGCAAGCACCCAGCGGATTTTCTGGCCTGCAAGCTCCACCGAACAATGGGCATTGCGGCGGCCAACATAAGCCCCGCAAAATATCACCGCAACGGCAATCTGGATTTGCGCTTTCCTCAAGGGTTGGCAAGTCAAAGGCCTTTCGCGCGTCAAATTGCTCATAAGCCGGGGCCAAACAAAGCCCGGAATTTTTGATCAAGCCCAAACCCCGCCATATGGCATCGCAGGCAATCATAGTCTCTTTGATCAGGCCCTTTGCTATGATATTTCCCTCTTCTGTCACTATCCTGGGATAGCAGTTGCTGGCAAAAGGCTCCTTAGACGCGGCCTTTTTGCTGATAACGGCCAAGGCCGCCAGTATCTCTGCCGCTGTAAACCCTGTTACTACGCCGGAAATGCCTTTAAGTTTCAGCTTCTTATAAACCTCCATGCCGGTTATGGCGCTGACATGGCCCGGATAAAGAAAAACATCCACGCCGTCGGCCAATAAGGGATAAGCCTGATCCATAGTCTTATTAGCCGCAAGCAGCCAAAAATTTTTTAGGCCCGCCTTCTCAGCTTGTTTGAGTGCTAAACAGCTGGCAGGCACTGTAGTCTCAAAACCTATGGAAAGAAATATGACTTTCTCCTTTTGATGGCCGGCTGCATAATCCACGGCATCCAAAGGTGAATAAACTATTTGCAGCTTTGCTCCTTTGGCCCTAGCTTGGGCCAAATCATGGCAGCCGCCGGGTACTCGGACCAGATCGCCAAAGGTGCATATGGTGGCGCCGTATTCCAAGGCCAACAGCAGAGCCTCGTCAATAAAAGTGGCGGTGGTAACGCAAACAGGGCAACCGGGGCCGGGAATCAGCTGCAGGGCTGCCGGCAGCATATCGCGGATGCCCAATTTGAATATTTCATGCGTATGAGTACCACATACTTCCATGATGCGTAAGGGCGGGCCGCTATAATTTCTCACGATTTGGGCAGGATCCACGTTTTTATTGGTTCTGGCCATAGACTTCCTCCATAATCGCTCTTGTTTCTTCCGCCTCTTCAGCTGTGATTTTAGCTATGGCGATGCCGGCATGAACCATGACATGATCACCAGGCTTCAGCTCCGGCAGCAGTTCAATCGATATTTGCCGCTGCGCGCCTAAAGCATCGACCACAGCCAGCCCTTCTTTAATACTTTTTATTTTCGCTGGGAATCCCACGCACATATCCCTTCTCCTTTACCGCTGCTGAGAATTTATTTTTGCCAACGCCACTGCCGCCTGCCCCAAAGCAATGCCCCCATCATTAGGCGGCACCAAGGAATGAGTCAGCACCTCAAAACCATGCTGGCGCAGCAGATCACAACATTTTTGCAATAATAACAAATTCTGAAAGACGCCCCCGCTTAGGGCCACTGTCGAAAGACCCGTCTGTTGCCGGCACAGGCAGCAGCCTTTATAAACCAGCTTGGCCATAGCACTATGAAAATAGCCGGCCAGGACTGCTTTATCAGCTCCGGCCATGGTTTCTTTGAGCAGATAACGGAAAACTGCATCGGTTTTTAGAGCAAATCTGCCGTCGCCCATAGTCTCCGTTTGCGGCAAAATCTCGGCCTCGACCGTTTCATCCGCCAGATATTCCAGGGCCATGGCTGCCTCGCCGGCAAAAGTTGAGGCATATTTGCAACCCAAAATGGCGCTGGCGGCATCAAATAAGCGACCTGCGCTGGTCGAGGTTAGGCAGTTTATATTATTTCGCAGCAACAAAAACTGGGCATTTATTTTCTCTTCATCACAAAGGCCTAGTTCTAAGGCTATCTCCTTGGCAGCGTCCTCCGACCCCAAAATATCCAAGAGCACAGAGACCGCAATGCGCCAGCCTTCTTTTATGGCCGCAGCTCCCCCGGCCTGAGAAAAGGGCATAATGCTGCCTAGACGCTTAAAACCGGCATAAGAAGACTGCAAAAACTCGCCGCCCCAAATACTGCCGTCCGACCCATAGCCGGTGCCGTCAAAAGCAACACCTATGGCCTCTCCCCTATAATCATTTTCCGCAATACAGGCAGCAATATGAGCAAAATGATGCTGCACTGGCAAAAGGGGCAAACCTAAAGTGCCGGCAAAAGCCGTAGAATTATAGCCCGGATGCAGATCACAAGCCACCAACTGCGGTTTTATCTCCAAAAGCCTCTGCGTTTTATCAATAGCTTCAGAGAGGGCTTGCACGCTTCGTGTATCAGACAAATCGCCGATATAGGGTGAAAGATAGCATAAATTATCATGGGCAAGGCAAAATGTATTTTTAAGCTCTCCCCCCACGGCCAGCACCTGGCCTTTATAAGACTGCGATAGAAAAACCGGCAAAGGCGCATAGCCTCTGGAGCGCCTGATCATATAAGGTTTATCGGCAAAAAAGGCCATCACCGAGTCATCGGCCCGCAACCTGATAGGGCGATCATTGGACAAAATAACATCACACATAGAAGAAAGCTCCGCTCTGGCTTCCTCATCGTTGCAACAGATAGGCGCACCGCTGACATTGCCGCTGGTCATCACCAGGCTGTCCGGCATTTCTTTATCATCGGGATAGGAAAATAGCAGTAAATGCAGTGGAGCATAAGGCAACATTACCCCCAGTTGCGGATTGCCCGGCGCCACTTCTTTACAAATTTCAGAGGTCAAGTTGCGTTCAACCAAAACTATAGGTTTTTGCGGGCCCTGTAAAAGCGCTTCTTGTTCAGCACTTGCCCGACATTCTCGTCTCAACACATCCAGATCCCGCAGCATAACGGCAAAAGGCTTGCTCGGCCTGCACTTAAGCCGGCGCAGACGTTTTACGGCCGGTGAATTTGTGGCATCACAGCAAAGATGGAAGCCACCGATGCCTTTGATGGCGGCTATACCGCCGCCACGAATAATATCTCTGACAACAAGCAGCGCTTCGGTGCCGACCTTACCGCTGCCCACAAGATAAAGCTGCGGGCCGCAATTATGGCAGCAGAGCGGCTGCGCATGATAACGCCGGCAGGCTGGGTCGCTGTATTCCTCCTGACAGTGCTCGCACATGGCAAAAGCTGCCATACTGGTGTGCTGCCGATCATAAGGCATGGAATCAAGAATAGTCAGGCGCGGCCCGCAAGCCGTGCAATTAATAAAAGGATGCAAATAGCGCTTATTTTGACTGTCAAACAGCTCCCTTTGACATTTTGGGCAAATGGCAATATCCGGGGAAACAAAAACCTGTCCCCTTTCCCGGCTGCTTTCTATTATCTTGAAATCATTGGCGCCTTGCAGTGGGGCCTCCCCTGCCTCCAGGCATAGGATAGCCGCACGCTCCGGCGCTTGTTTTGGCAATTGCTGCAAAAAATCATCCAACTGTTGGCGTGACCCCTCCGCCATAATTTCCACATAAGGGCCTTTATTACAAACACTGCCCGCAAGCCCGATCTGCTGGGCCAGACGACAAATAAAAGGGCGAAAGCCCACACCTTGCACAATTCCATATGCTCTTATGATAAAACATAATTTTTCGCTCATAATATAATCCCGCTATTGATCGGACTTCGAATATAAATATCAGCGCTCCTTCTCCACTGCTGAGAAAAAAACGCCGATAATATTTTATGTCTGTACGCCTTTCCGCCCGCCAACAATTTACAGCAAAATAATATTGGCGGATATTTATAAAAGCCGCCATTGTCTAAAAAGCAAATATTTTGCCGATTCAATCCAACATGGTTTGGTAATAATCATATAAATCCCAATATTTTTTCACGAACAATTCCTGTTCTTCCTCATCGGTCAAAGAAGATAAAAACAACAGCTGGCCCGTCCCCCCGCCTAAAAGCCCTTCTTCTTCCATAACTTTCTGCAAACGGTTAGCCACACCCTGATTGCCATCAAAAACCTGAACAGCAGGAAAAAGTTTTTGGATCCAGGGCTTGAGGAAGAGATAATGCGTGCAGCCAAGAACTATGCCATCCATAGTTTTTTCATAAGGGGCCAGCAATTGTTCAAGATATTGCCCCACCTGCGGACGATCGGGACCAGCTTCCACCAGTTCCATCAGGCCGGGACAAGATAATGTCACGATATCTTTGGCTGTAGACATCTTGGACAAAAGATCTGCAAACTTTTTTTCTTTGAGTGTCAAGGCCGTGCCCAAAACCACAATGCAACCCATGCATTCCTTAACCGCCGGCTTCAGCGCCGGCTCCATGCCCAAAACAGGGATGTCAAGCAAATTGCGCAATTCGGTCACCGTGGCGGAAGTGGCTGTGTTGCAGGCCAAAACCAAGGCCTTCAGCTTCCAGGTCAAAAGTTTATTTACCTGATCCAGCACAGCTTTACGAACAGTTTCTTTATCCTTATCACCATAAGGAGCATTGGCGATATCAGCAAAATAGATAAAATCTTCTTCCGGCAAAAGTTTTCTTGCCGCAGCCAGAACGGAAATACCCCCCACGCCGGAATCCAAACAAGCAATAAAACCTGTGCCTTCGTACTCATACGGATCGGCACAATCAATAATATCCCTTTGTCTTTCCAACATGCTTACCGCCCTCCTTTTTCTTTATTCCATAACGGCGCCTGTCATAACTCATATAGGCAGAAACAGCATACGGTGATAAATAACTTTTATTAGTGGTTATAACCAAAGTTTTGGCGTTTTGACCCGGAGAGCAGAGATCAACAAAATCTCTTTTGCCTTTCTGAGAATCCGGCAAACAGCTTTTAAGCCGCAAAACAGCCACTATATCTTGTGCTTTAATCATTCTATCCATAATTATACCCCATATTGGCGCCAGCTATGGTTTTATCTTCCCATTTTCTACAATAAATTTTTCTCCATCCAATAAACGAAAATTAAGATCCGTAGCCGTAATAAAAGTTTGTGCTTTGCCGGTCATGAGGGAAAGCAGCTGTTGCCGACGGTAAATATCCAGCTCCGACATCACATCATCCAGCAAAAGCACGGGATAATAATCTCTTTTTGCCTTAGCCAGCTCCATCTCCGCCAATTTCAAAGACAGGGCGGCGGAGCGCTGTTGGCCCTGAGAAGCAAATCTTCGGGCCGGTAAATTATCGATCAAAAGCTGGAAATCGTCACGATGGGGCCCCAACAAAGTTATCATGCGTATTTTTTCCGCTTGCGCTAATCGCGCCATAGCTGATAAATAGGATTCCGTCAGCTGCTCTATTGATAAATCATATAATATGTTTTCAGATAATAACCCCTGATAAGCGACGGATAATTGTTCTTTTTGACTGATATTTTTATGTATTTTTGCCGCAAAAGGCATCAATGATTTTAAAGCTTCTAATCGCCGCTTGACTATCTGGGCAGCTAAAAATGCAAATTGTTGATTCCAGGGTGCAAGCTGCTCATCGCTAATAGTATCTGTTTTTAAAAGACGATTGCGCTGCCGCAAAGTTTGATGATAGCGTAAAAGCAGGGCATAAAAATCAGGATAAAGTTGCGCCATCAGGCGATCAAAAAATTTTCGGCGGGTTTCCGGCCCGCTTTTGACTAAATAAAGATCCTCCGGCGAAAAAATGATGGTATGAAAGCGCCCTATGATTTGGCTAATTTTTGTTTTCGACTGCCCGTCTATTTGCCAAAATTTGCGCTTATTTTTATTATAAGCCACAACTATCTGACTATTGATCTCCTTATTTTCCACATCGCCGCAAAGGCGGAAAAAATCTTTTTCATAAGATAAAAGTTCACTGTCAGTGGCCCCGCGGAAAGAAGATGAAAGGCTGAGATAACAAATAGCTTCCAAAAGATTGGATTTACCTTGTGCATTCATACCGCAAATAACATTTATTTTATCATGCCAAATAATTTTTTCACTTTGATAATTGCGGAAATTTTCCAGAGAAAGCGCCTTTATTTTCAAAAAAACACCTGCTTTAATTGGTTATTCTAATAGGCAGAACCAAATAGAGATAACTTTCGTTTTCTTCTGTCTCATCCGGCATAATGATACCGGGAGTAATAGAGCCTGTTAAACGCATAATAATCTTCTGGCAATCCAGAACCTTCAAGGATTCGATCAAATAGCGAGCATTATAACTTATTTCCAATTCTTGTCCTTCCAACAAAGAGGGTAATTCCTCTTTAATATTCCCCACATCAGGAACATCGGCGGAGACGGTTAAAGAATCGGCATGCCACTGCAATTTTACGATATTCCCTTTGCCTTTATCTATATTGCGCGATAAAAGAGAAGCTCTTTCCAAAGAATCCAAAAATTCTTGCCGGTTAATAACAGCTTTGCTGACATAAAATTCTTCGCGGGGCAATACCTGATTATAATCAGGATATTGTCCGCTGATAACTCTGGAAGTAAAGGTAATATTACCTGAACAAAAATAAACCTGATTTTTCGTGGCTGTAATTGCTATAGGCTCTTCGATATTAGTCATCAAACGAGCTATCTCCTGCATTGTTCTGGCCGGTAAAATCAAGGATTCTTGTCCCTGTCCTTGCCATAATCCTTCTGCCATAGCCAATCTATGAGTATCCGTGGCAATCATGGATATTTTATTTTCTTTAATTTCCATTAAAATACCGGTAAATATAGGTCTGATTTCATCTGTAGAGGCCGCCACAGAAACCTCACGCACTAAACGACGAAAAACAATATTAGGAACAGCCCCGCTAATATTGCCCTCCACTTGCGGCAAAACAGGAAATTCCTCCGCATTGAAGCAATAAACAGATGTTTGGGATTGTCCATAGATTATACTCATCTGCCGGCTATTTTCACTAATCAGGCTAATATCACCTTCAGGTAAATAGCGTACCAAATCATTAAAATATCTACCGGGCACCACCACTGTCCCCTCTTCTACTACATCAACATTTATAATACATTCTATAGCTATTTCCAAATCAGTTGCTTTTAAAAATAAGCTATTATTTTCCGCCGATATCATAATACCACTCAGAATAGGCAAAGTATTTTTATTTGATACAGCCCTTGCTACGGATTGTACACCATATAATAAATCTTCTTTCAAACAATTGATATGCATTATTATCCTCCTTTTTTAAATAAAAATATTTTACCTCTATCAAATCAGCTAGTAATAAATGCGAAGAAAATGGAATAATAATTATATATATAAATAGTAATAGTGGTATGTATTGTGGATATGTGGAAAAATAGCATTTTAAGTAGGTCAAAGAGGATTCTTTTTTAAGATATCTCTTGTTGATTAAAAATGTTTATTAACATAAATAAAAAATTTTGCCGAAAACAAGCGTTTTTAATGACAGATATGTGTATAAAAAAACAAACATTACACAGAAAATATAAACTTTCCGTGGATAAAAACTTTTATACGAAATATTATAAGGCAAAACAACTTTTATGTCTATGGTCTTATATTTAAAAAATGGCGCTATTTAAAAGCGCCATTTTTTTATTCCGTTATCTGTTTATAAAGATCTTTTATGGTTTTATCCAGCTTTGGATCAAAAGATCGCAGTTGATCTATTTTTTCGCAAGCATGGATGACAGTAGAATGGTCTTTACCGCCAAATTCATTACCTATTTTAGGAAAGGAAGTGTCTAATATTTCTCGGCATAAATACATGGCGATCTGACGTGGATAAGAAATAGAGCGGTCTCTTTTTTTACTTTTCATATCATATATGCGCAGATCAAAATGGTCGGCTACGATTTGCTGTATAGATTCAATGGTCGGCTGTGCTTTTTTTTCTTCCGGCAGAATTCCTTGCAGAGCTTCCAGAGCATCATTTAATGTGATTTTTACTATATCATTCAAAAGAGCATAATGCATAACCTTGTTTAAAGCCCCTTCCAATTCGCGGATATTGGAATGGATTTTATCAGCGATGAGAAAAACAATTTCGTCGGATATATTGATATTTTCAGAAAGAGCTTTTCTTTGCAGGATGGCGCAGCGGGTTTCCAAATCTGGAGCTTGGATATCGGTGATCAATCCCCATTCGAAACGAGAGCGGAGCCGTTCTTCCAGGCTTTCGATTTCCTTAGGTGGACGATCGGAGGAAATGATAATTTGCTTGCCTGATTCATGCAAAGCATTGAAGGTATGAAAAAATTCTTCCTGAGTCTCTTTTTTTCCTGTCAGAAATTGAATATCATCTATCAGGAAGACATCAGCATTACGATAACGATTTTTAAAAGAGTGAGCTTTACCCGTTCTGACCATGGTGATAAAGTCATTGGTAAAGCTTTCTGTTGAGACATAAACTACTTTGGTTTGCGAGTTCTTGGCCAAAATGTTTTGTGCCACCGCATGCATCAAATGAGTTTTGCCCAAACCTGAACCCCCATAGATAAAAAGAGGATTATAAGTGCGGGAAGGCCTTTCGGCCACAGCCATGGCTGCGGCATGAGCAAAACGATTGGAACTGCCCACCACGAAAGATTCAAATGTATAACGAGGGTTGAAACGGAACCCACTATTATCCATCATTCCATTATTGATGTTATATAAGGACTGACTGGAATCTTTAATCAGGTTTTCTTCCGGCAATTGTTCTTCGGATGTGATAAAAATGACATCACAATCTTGATTTGCCACCAAACGTAAATTGTTTTTGATAACTTGATAAAATGTTTGCTGCATATATTCGCGGGCATATTCATCGGAAACAGTTATATAAACGGTATTATTACGACGATTGACAGAAAGAATAGTACCAAACCAGCGGTCGAAACTGTTTTTATTGATATCTATCTTTAATAAATCTAGAACTCGTGGCCAGATATTTTCCACAGTTAGCGCCTCCGTTTAAGTAAATTTGCTATGATAGTCGGGGTAAAATGTGGACTTATCCACAGTAAAAATGAACTCAATAAAATATAGGCAAGAAAAAACAGTTGATAATTGATAAAAACAGACTGTGATAATAATAATAACAAAGTTTATCCACAATTTCAAGAAACAAGAAAGATAAATATTTTTAAAATATGCTGTGTTTTTGCCGGAAAAAGAAAATAATTTGCTTTTGGTTGACAAGACAGGGCTTTTGGGCTATACTCTTCCTGTTAGACCCTTTGTTAGCTCCAATAAAGATTTTTGTCGAATACGGGCCTTCAGGCTGTAAAAGAAGGCTGATAAATATAAGGAGGATGTATTAATGAAAAGAACCTATCAACCTAAAAAACGCGTCCACAAAAGAGTACATGGATTTTTATCCAGAATGAGCAGCAAAGCCGGACGCAATGTTCTGAAAAGAAGGCGCATTAAAGGCAGAAAAGTTCTTTCCGCATAGTTTTTTATGTTAAAAAAGATCAATCGTCTGCAAAAAAATAAGGATTTCCGCCGCATCTATCAAAGAGGTAAATCCAGAGCTTTTACTGGCTTTATTCTTTATTACCGCAAAAGCGGTAATAAAGAAAATTTGCATATAGGCTTTTGCGTCTCAAAAAAAATCGGCAAAGCAGTACAGAGGAATCTTATTAAAAGGCGCTTTCGAGAGGCTTGCCATCATTTGTTGGATAGCTTCACCAGTGGCTATGATTATGTTTTTATCGTTAGAAAATCAGCCCTAGAAATGCCTTTTAATCAATTACAAGCGGATATTGACCAGGCTTTAAACAGTCTTGCCTTGTCGTAATGATTTTATGGAATTTGGTTGAAGTTTGTTAAAGAGGGTATCCCTGTGAGAAAAGTATTATTATTTTTGATTCTCATATATCAAAAAGGCATTTCACCTATGATGGGTCCTCATTGCCGTTATTCTCCTACTTGTTCGCAATATACCAAGGAAGCTATCTTGCGTTATGGTGCGGCCAGAGGCGCTTGGCTAGGGCTTAAACGTGTTTGCCGTTGTAATCCTTTTCATCCCGGGGGGTATGATCCTATACCAGAT
>CAYRML010000007.1:0-37171 GCA_964425485.1 uncultured Peptococcaceae bacterium
AATTTTCTTTTTGGAAAGCAAGGGATAGCCTTCTTGATTTTCTCTGCGCAAAACCAGGACATTGATTTCATCGCCAATATTAAATTTTTCTTCTGGATTTTCCGCCTCTTCGCGAGTCAACTCGCTCAAGGGCAAAATGCCTTCGGATTTGCCACCAATATCAATAAGCATATGATCCGGTTTTATTTGCACGATCACGCCTTTTAATCTGGCGCCACGTCTGATTTCTTTTATATCATCCAATTGATATGCATCCTCCGGAGAGGGAGTTTTTTCTGCGGCTTCTTCTACAGGAGCATCTTCGTCATTACAAGCGCATTCATCTTGAGCCGCTTCCTCAGCTTTTTCCTGACATCCGCAAATGCATTCATCTTGGGCTGCTTCCTCAGCTTTTTCCTGACATCCACAGGTGCATTCATCTTGGGTTGCTTCCTCCGCTTGTTCTTGACATTCGCAAGCAGCTTCGGTTGCCTGCTCAGCTGTTACTCCTGTTTCGCAACTGCAAGCACATTGAGTTTCTTCCGATTTCACCTGTTGATCTTCTTCAAATTGCAACATTTTACAAATTACCTCCTCAATAATCCAATCTGGTGTTGAAGCTCCGGCAGTGATACCTACCTTCGCAGCATGACCTATATTTTTTGCTACTATTTCATCGGCTGTTTCCACAAAAAAAGTAAGAACGCCGTTAGAACCGCATAATTGCGCTAATTTTTTCGTATTCGAGCTTTTTTTGCCGCCTATGACAATCATCAGATCAACATTTTGGGCCAAATTCAAGGCAGCTTCTTGTCTTTGCTTGGTGGCTAAACAAATGGTATCATAAACTTCTATATTTGGGAACTGCCGCCGCAGATGATAAGCAATCTCATCCAGATTTTGCTCTATTTGTGTCGTCTGTGCTATAAGAGCTATCTTTATATCCGATTTATGTTCAGCAGCCAATTGCTTGGCCAAAGCATCGGCTTCTTCAATATTTTCTATGACAATAACATTTTGACCGGCCCAACCGACTATGCCGCGCACTTCCGGATGTTTTTTATCACCAAAAATAACTAATAAATATCCTTTTTTGATATAATCAGCTGCTATCATCTGCGCTTTTTTGACCAATGGACAAGTCGCATCTATGATTTGCAGCCCTTTTGCTTCGGCCTCTTTTATAACCTCCGGTGACAAACCATGGGAAGGTATAACTAAACAGTCGCTAACCCTTTTTGGGTCTATATCCGCAATATCATTGACTACGATTACTTTATCCGCCAAACGTGCGACTTCTTGCGGATTGTTGATCAAAGGCCCCAAGGAAAAAAGCCTGCCATATTTTTGCACGGCTTCCTCGACCAAAGCCAATGTTCTTTTTACTCCCACACAAAAGCCCGCATGGTCCGCCAATATAACCTGCAACAATATACCTCCAAAAACAATAATAGAGTTGATTATTTAAATGTTCTATATGTACAAGTTTATTCCTGCTGTATTTTACAGTAAAATTCCAGCAAATAATGACATTTGGCGTTTTCTACAGTAATGATTTTTCCGCTTCTTTGATCAAATTCGCAATCTTTTCTCTGGTCAGCTCATTATATTTGTCCATTGATCCACGCAGATCATTATTTTCTACTTTTACGGTAATGGGCTCGCCGATAATCAAACGCATATTTCTTTTCCAAAAGCGATAAAAGTCACTGGTATTTATAATACCCACCGGTACGATCTTGACCTTAGCTTTATAGGCCAAAAAAGCGCCGCCCTCTTTAAACTCCAATAATTCCTGCTGCCGATTGCGGGTGCCTTCCGGAAAAACGCCAACAGCATATCCTTCCTTAAGAGACTGCAAAGCCGTTCTGATGGCTATCATATCAGCCTCTCCCCTGTTGATGGGGATGGCCCTACATCCTTCTATGACTTTTGCCATCAAAGGATGACCGGCAAATTCATTTTTATACAAAAAGCGCACCTGTCGGGGGAAAGCACAGCCAATAAGCGTGGGGTCGGCATTTTCCCGGTGATTTGCTATGATGACATAGGTCTCATCCTGAGGGATATTTTCCCTGCCTAAAATCTTCCAACCGCAGATATTAAGCCAAATAGTGACCACAATAAAAGCAAATCGATAAAAAGGATTCATCGGGCTTTTCGGGGTCATCGAATCATCTCCTTCGAGGATTAGCCAATTCCAATATTTTTTCGACTGTCTGCTCTATACTCAAATCTGTGCTATCCAGATAAAAAGCGTCTTCAGCCTGTTTTAAAGGGGCATGCGCCCTCTGAGAATCACGCTCGTCGCGCTTTTTGATATCGATAATGACATCTTTTAGCTCCACCTTAATGCCTTTAGCGGCAAAGTCCGCAGCCCGTCTTTTAGCTCTTTCCTCCAATGAGGCCGTAAGAAAGATTTTGCAATCGGCATCCGGCAGCACCTTGGTCCCAATATCGCGGCCGTCCAGAACCACGCGGCCTTTATGCGCCAAAGCACGCTGCTGAGCCGTCAAGGCTTCTCTCACTCCCCAAACCGCGGAAACCGGACTGGCCGCAGTCCCTACTTCCGGCAGGCGGATCAAGGCGGTAACATCCTCTCCATTACAAAAAATGCGCGGGACTCCATCGTCGTTAACGAGCTCTATATGTGCTTTTTGCGCTAGCTCCGTCAGTTTTTCCTCATCGTCAAAAGCAATATTATTCTTCATCGCCAAATAAGCAATACTGCGATACATTGCTCCCGTATCGATATAAACATAGCCTAATTTTTCCGCCACCATCTTGGCAACAGTGCTTTTACCGGCGCCGGCCGGCCCGTCTATGGCAATTATCTTAGCCGTCATAAAGCCTCCTTGGCATTACAGCCATAAAACTTGTTGACTTTTATTATATCAAGCCGACCCGGCAAAAACAACCTAATTTATTTAAAATGAACCGTGCCGATAAATCCGATTTCATTATTTAAAAGGAGCCGATTGCTCATATAATTCTCCTCTATATTAGCCGACATGTTATCAATATCAAAAATTATATCATGCTCATAGCGGCTAGCATCGATTTCCAGCTTATCACCTTCATAAACCCGTACCAAGATGGAGCCGGAAGCAAAATCCCCGCTTTTTTGCCCATTTATCAGCAGATAAGCCTTGGGCACACTGATATCATTTTTTACATGGATGGAGACGGTGCCAAAAAGGCTGTCCTCCTCTTGTGCCGCCATAATGGCCGGATCAAGATTTTCTCCTCTCTGGGACACAGAAAAAGGTGCGGTCCAACCGATATAAGGGGCAGCCTGTGCTGCAAAAATAATAGCCAAAAGGATGAACACGGCAATCGCCAGCCATATGCTGCCGCGACGCAATATGAAAAAATATTTTTTATCATCAGCCATAAAAGAGCCGCCTTTTTCTTTTTAGATTGATAAAAAGACAGCTCTTTTATACAAAAACTTTTTCCGAGCCTGTATACACAGTTGCCTGATAGGAAAATAACCAATTTTTTAATAAATTACCTCCATAAACCAGGATTATTATAGCTATTCATATAATATTATACCTCATCTGCTTTGTTATTTTCCCCCTCGGTAATATAATGACAAAGTGATTGGATCAAAATATTAGAAACACCTTATTTCAGCCTGTGATATTTCTAGTGGAGCGGTTACATAATAGCGGCCAATTATATTTATGGCAAAACTTATTTATAAGTTATGGGAGGGATAAAATATGGATATGCTGCTGAAAGAAAAGTTTTTGGGCTACTGGCGCCAATATTTCGGCGGGGCGGATTTACCGATAGTTTTTTACTATACGGATGAAGAGACACAGGGAACCCCTGTGGAATTTAAGCAGGAGGAGGAGAAGCCTCGCTGTTTCATTGGCCAATTGGCCCGTGTACTGGCGGGAGAAGATTTGCGTTTGAATGTAAAGTCCATTGGCTGTTCAGGTGGGCGTTCCTATACCGGATTTCAGGAAATGAGGATGCCCAATTTTGAATATTTTATTTCCTGCGGTATCGAAGGAAAGATGTCGGGAGAGCGTTATAAACGGACGCCGCAAATAGCTTTGGAAAATATGAAGCTGCGGCCCAAATTTAAAGCCCCGGCTAAGAATATTGTATTCAAACGCTGGGATCGGCTGAAAGAGGCCGATAGCCCTGAAGTTGTGATATTTTTTGCCAGCCCCGATGTCTTATCCGGCTTATTTACCCTGAGCAATTTCGAAGAAGGCGGCTTGACCAATGTGCTTGCTCCTTTTAGCTCCGGTTGCGGTAGCATTATTACCTGGCCCAGCATAGAGCGAGCCAAAAACGGCAACGCATCCTATCTGGGAATGTTCGATATATCCGCCCGGCCTTTTGTGCCTGCCAATACTTTATCCTTGGCCATGCCTATGGAGAAATTTGCACGCATCATAGATTGTATGGAAGAGAGTTTTGTCATTACGGATAGTTGGTCAAAAGTGCGGGCCAGAATTCAGTCCTCCTAAAATATATAGAATCTACAAAAGACCTGTGATCTAAATTGGATCATAGGTCTTTTTCTAAGATGAAGTGGATTTAGTTATTAAGGACTTGCAGGGGATTGTTTTGTAAAATGTTTTCTACTTCTTCATACCCTGTGGGAAATTCATAGTTATAACGTGCCGGCAGGGCAAAAACATATTGGTCATTGCGGTTAAGTTCGCTGGGGCCCATTGTCGCTGCACCGATGTGAAATTTTTCCTGCTGCAATTCCTGCCATTGTGCCTGGGTGAAGATCATGATCGGTATATCCTGGCGGGGAGTTTGCTCCGTCCACTCGGGATGCCTGATCAGGAGCTGAGGGCCGCTGGCGACGATTTCTGAACCGCCAACAGCCAGACCTTCCCATTGTTCATCTACGATTGTATAACTATGCCAGCTTGACGGCAAAGAAAAAGTAAAGCCATATTGGCTATTTTTATAGATCAAGGCCTCAGACTTTTCATCAGCACCAAGAATCACGTCGGTGATGAGCCATTGATCGGCAAATTTTTTTATAGTCAGGGTAATAGGACGCTGGGCAGCAACTCCGCCTTGCTGCTGTTCCACACTGGTGATTTCAATGATTTGTCCTTGAACTTCATAGCTGTCTTTAGCGGTTTGGGTGAGGTCAGAAATCTCTATGCGGTCTGGCCAAGGGCTGGATGTTAGGCGTCCCGGTGCATGCTGTGGGTCGCTTTGCCATTTTGCCAGCAGCTCAGGAGTCACATATTCACCATAATGCTCTTGCATGCTCTGGCTGACCATATCAGCGGGAGCCAGCAACGAAACCATTTGCAGCTTTTGCCCAAATTGTTCCACTAAGCTGATAACGGCGCTTTTATCCTGAGCGCTTTGATCTTTATCATTCATACAGCCAAAGAGAAAGATTCCTAAGCAGACAATCAATAGACATACTACTAACTTTTTCATAATAACAACCTCCCCGGTAAATCCATAGATTATATATAAGGCATCAAATATATTTAATTATATGTCTGGTCTATATGATGATTTGTTCCTTAGTATCCCACAATATTGAAATATTTACAAAGCGCATAAAAAAGCCGCCTTTTTCTCAATTTAAAAAGAAAAAGGCGGCTTTTATTAATTTATGTATCACAGTTCCATTAGGTTGCATAATATATCCACACATTTATCCTTACCAAGGGTGCTGATATTCAAGATCATATCATAACCGTCTTGCTCGCCCCAGTTGCTGTCGGTAAAATAAGAATAGTACATATTTCTTTCTTTATCCATGCGTTTGATAGTTTTGATAGCTTGTTTTTCCTGCATAAAACCCATACTGATAATTCTGTCTATACGATCGTCCATATCCGCGCGGATAAAAACAGAATAGACATTAGGCAGATCCTTCAAGACGAAGTTAGCGCAGCGGCCAACAAAAACACAAGGACCATCGGCTGCCAGTTTACGAATAATATCGGATTGCAGATCGAATAAACGCCTGTTCATATTGCCAATATCATCCGTATATGCAATCCCGGAATAAGGAGCCTCTTTAATCCGTTTTTCATCGACGGCTCTTAATGTTTTCAAATCAACTTCACCGGATTCCGCTGCCATTTGGATGATTTGGCGATGATAACATTCAATGCCAAAATGCTTGGCTACTTCATAGCCAACTTGCATACCGCCGCTGCCATATTGCCGGCCAATAGTTAAAATCTTATCTGTCATCTTTATCCGCTCCTTCTTTTTTAAATTTTGTTAATCAGATATAAACGTCTAGCACCTGGAAGATCTATGCATACCCTGTATATTACTTATTATAGCATAATTTTCTGAATTGTTAAGTATTTTCTACATATTTTAACAAATTAATAATAAAAATGCCTGTTATCAAATTTGATAACAGGCATTTTGTGGAGCGGGCAAAGAGATTTGAACTCTCGACTTCGACCTTGGCAAGGTCGCACTCTACCACTGAGTTATACCCGCATATGGTGCCTTGGGGCGGAATTGAACCACCGACACGGGGATTTTCAGTCCCCTGCTCTACCAACTGAGCTACCAAGGCTTTTGGCGGAACTGACGGGAATTGAACCCGCGATCTCCGGCGTGACAGGCCGGCATGTTAACCGCTACACCACAGTTCCAAAGCAAAAAGCAAATTTGTATAAAATTAATGGTGGGCGATGACAGGCTCGAACTGCCGACATCCTGCTTGTAAGGCAGGCGCTCTCCCAACTGAGCTAATCACCCTTGTTTTGCCGACAGATGATATTATACACAACTTTGGGCTGCTTGTCAAAGATTTTTTACATCTTTCACCAAAAATTTTACGATAGCAATGTTCAGTTGTATCCGCCATCAAAAGCCCCTTTATTATAGCTAATTAAGCACTGCTTGTCAACACCTGTTCAGTCATTTTTACGGCAATTTTCTCTGGATAACACAAGATCAGCGGCGGCTTTTCCTGCCGCCGCGCCGGTCGCAAAAGCAGCCTGTAAATTATAGCCGCCGGTCAGGCCGTCAATATCCAGCACCTCCCCGGCAAAATAAAGCCCCTCCACCAGCTTGGATTGCATGGTTTTGGGATCAATTTCCTTCACATTCACGCCGCCGGCAGTGATTATGGCCTCTTCTATGGGTCGAGGACCTTTTACTGTGAGCGGCAAAGATTGCAAAATATCAACCAAAGTCTCGCGCTCCTTTTTATTGATCTGGTTGCATTCCTTATGCGGATCTATGCCGGAAAGCTGCACTATCACGCCGATAAGTGAAGCCGGCAGCAAATCCCCCAAAGAGTTTTGCAGATGCTTTCTGGAGAATTTATCCAAATCCCTCTGCATTCGGGCCTCTAATTGCTCCCTGCTTAAAGCCGGTTTGAGGTTTATATATATTTTTACTTCCTGCCCTGGCAAATGCGCACAAATCCCATGCGAAAGCGTAAGGATCACAGGCCCTGATAAGCCGAAATGCGTAAATAACATCTCGCCGAATTCCTGGCCGATGATACTTTCCTTTTCCCCAGTGACAGTCGTGGCTGTTACCCGTACATTTTTCAAAGACAGTCCGCTTAGCCTGGATGGCCAGTCCTCCATCGTCTCTAAGGGCACCAGTGACGGCCGCAAATGTCTGATGCTGTGGCCGGCCTCTTTTGCCCATAAATAGCCATCACCGCTGGAACCGGTGGCCGCATAGCTTTTGCCGCCGGTAGCTACGATAGCACAAGCGGCGGGTGTTAACCCATCATCACTGAAAATACCCACCAGACGCTTATCCTCTATTTTCAGGTTCCGCACACGCCGCCCATATATAATCTTGACACCAAGTTCTTGCAGCCTTTTTTGCAGCGCCGAAACGATCTGCTTTGCATCATCTGAGGCCTGAAAGACACGCCGGCCCCTTTCCACCTTCAGCTGCACGCCCAAATTAGCAAAAAAATCCATAGTATCCTCTGGGCTGAAGGCGAAAAGGGCGCTGTATAAAAACATGCCGTTACCAGGCATGTTTTTGATAACTTCTTCCGGAGAACAAGCATTTGTCAGATTGCAGCGGCCTTTGCCGGTAATGGCCAGCTTTTTGCCCAGCACTTTATTGCGCTCCCATATTTCCACTTGAGCACCGGCTTCGGCGGCTTGGATGGCGGCCATCATGCCGGCTGCACCGCCTCCTATCACGATAATTTTTGCCATGGACAGCTCCTTTAATATTCTATGCCTTTTCTGGCCGGTATGCCTTTTTGATAAGGATGCTTGATCTCTTTGATCTCGCTGACCAAATCAGCCGCCTCCAACAAATAATCAGGAGCCTTCCTGCCGGTGATGACCAGCTCGATATTATCAGGCTTTGCTGCCAAGATTTTTTTGATATCATCATCGTTAATAAGATTATAATACAGCGCATTAGTCAACTCGTCCAGGATTATCACATCTTCTGAATCATCTTCGAACAGATAAAAAACAGTATTCAATGCCTCTCTGGCCAAGGCAAAATCAGTCGCATCAGGCACAGAATTCTGCGTGAAAAGCTTTCTGCTGCCATAAGAATAAATGCTGACATTATCCATCTCTGATAATATGCGGCATTCACCGGAATATTTAGGGCTTTTCATAAATTGGACTATAGAGCAGTTGAAGCCATTGCCAACCGCCCGCAGGCATAGTCCTAAAGCAGCCGTCGTTTTCCCTTTGCCGGTACCCATATAAACTTCGATCAACCCTCTGTCCATTTTATCACTCCTTTACAAAAGTAAAAAGTTTGGCGACTTCCTCATCTCTCAGATAACGCCATTGTCCCGGTTGCAATCCGCTAAGATCCAGGCCAGCAAAGGCTAGCCTCTTCAAATGAATTACTTCCTGTCCTATCGCTTCCATCATGCGCCTAATCTGGCGATTTTTGCCTTCGTGTATAGTTATTTCCAGTTGGCATTGACCATTTCTTGACGGCAAGACCTTCACTTTGGCCGGCGCCGTCAGACCATCGGCCAGACGGATGCCCTGACGAAGTTTTTCCAATTGCTCTCTTGGTGGTCTTTTGTCCAATTTGACTAAATAAGTCTTTTGTACTTCTTTTGATGGGTGCAAAAGAGAGTGAGCCAGATTGCCGTCATTGGTCAAAAGCAAGGCGCCGCTGGTATCATAGTCCAGCCGCCCTACAGGATAAACCCGTTCGCCAACGCCCTGTAAAAGATCTATAACGGTGCGGCGGCCTTTTTCATCAGATAAAGAACAGATCCAGCCTGCCGGCTTATACAATAAAATATACTGCAAAGGCGGACGCCCAGAGCATAAGACCCCATCAACATAGATTTTATCTTTGCCCAGATCAACTTTGCTGCCCAGTTGGCGCACAACTTGTCCATTGACTTTAATGCGCCCATCCGCTATCATCTGTTCGGCGGCACGCCTGCTGGCTATGCCTAAGCGGGAAATAGCCTTTTGCAATCTTTCCTGATTCTCATAATTTTCGTTTTTTGCCATTTTTTTTACCCTTTCTTCTATATTTTAAGTATAGCAAGATAGCATAATTTTGGCAAATATTATATCTACATTTTTTAAGCAAAAAAGAGTTTGCAAATTATAGCCGAAGCCAAAAAACTGGCCACATCGGCCCCCAGGCCAACCACAAGAGCATAACGGTATTTTTTAATGGCCACAGAGCCAAAATAGACAGCCAGCACATAAAAAGTGGTATCAGTACTGCCCTGCATCACGGAGGCCAGGCGGCCGATAAAAGAATCGGGACCATATTGGGTAATCAGATCAGTAGTTATGCCCAGAGCACCGCTGCCGGAAATAGGCCGCATCAGAGCCAGCGGCAGCACCTCGCCGGGGATGCCTAAAAATTCCGTCAGCGGCCGTGCGAAAGTAAGTAATATATCAAAACCGCCGGATGCCCTAAATACGGCGATGGCTATTAATATACCCAGTAAAAAAGGAAAGATTCTTAGGGCTATCCAAACCCCTTCCTTAGCTCCTTCCACAAAAGCCTCATAAACAGGAACCTTTTTTATCATCCCATAAAGAGGTATTGCCAGCAAAAGAGCGGGTATAGTATATCGTGATATAGTAGAAACAAAATCTATAATCTCTTGCATCGGCTATCCCTATCTTTTAAAATATAGTTTGCGTAACAGGCGATCCAAAGATACGGCGAATAAGGCCCCGATACAGGTCGCCAGAAAAGTTGCTCCGATAATTTCTCCCGGAGCCGCGGAACCGGCTTGGGCCCGCAAACTAATGACCATAGTTGGGATCAGCGTCACACAGGAAGTATTGAGCGCTAAAAAAGTAATCATGGGCGCGCTGGCGGAGCTTTTTTCCGGATTGAGGGTTTGCAGTTGCTCCATGGCTTTGAGGCCAAAAGGGGTGGCGGCATTGCCCAAACCTAAAAAATTAGCCGATAGATTCATGACAATAGAAAAATTTGCCGGGTGATTATTGGGAATATCCGGGAATAATTTTTTGATGATCGGGCCGGCCAAAGAGGCAATTTTTTGTACCAGCCCGGATTTTTCCGCGATTTTGAGCAGGCCCATCCATAAGGCCAGCACCCCTGTAATTTCTATGGCAACAGTTATGGCATTGGCAGAGGCCGCGAATGTGGCCTCAGTCACCGCATCAATGTTTCCGTTAGCAATTCCCAGCAGCACTCCGGTAGCTATCATCAGTACCCAGATAATATTAATCATAGCTATACCCCCTCCATTATTTCAATTTATGCCCTCTGGTGGCTGTCTATGCTATAAAGCAACAGCGACGCTCAAAAGGAGCGTCGCTGTTGCTTTATAGTATTAAGTTTGATCTTTAGCTGTCGTCTAATGCAGCAAAACCGCAAAAATGCGACCCAGCATTGTTTTTAAGATACTGCCATATGTATACTTATCTACAGAAGCGGAAGCCATAATATCGGCCGTCACAGTATTGCCGCTGCCATCCGTATAGGTAGCAGTGCCCAATATATGGCCTTTTGTTACAGGCGCTTTGATATATTCCGGCAAAGAAATCTTATAGTTTGCCTCAACCTCAGCCCCTTTGTTAGTTATTATGTAAATATTTTTAGCCAGCACCACAGGAATTTCATTGACACTACCCGACTTTACTTTGATAGAACCCAAAACATCCCCCGCTTTGCCCAGCTGAGAAGCGTTAAAGTTATTGAAACCATATCTCATCAGTTTGGTCATCTGCTCATACATGCCGTCGGCATTCAAGACCACACCGATCAGCCTCAGTCCATTAGCACTGGCCGATCCGACCATCGAGGATCCACCTTCGCTGGTAGTGCCGGTTTTAACACCATCGGCATAAGAATAGTAAGAAAGAAACTGATTTTTATTTTTCAATTCGCGATTAAAATCATTATTGCCCCAGGGAATTTCATAAGTCTTAGTAGTAATGATTTGATTAAACAGGTCATATTTCAAAGCCGCCCGCGCGATAATAGCCAAGTCAGCTGCCGTGGAAGCATGTCCTGATTGATAAAGACCATGAACATTATACCAATTGCTGGAGCTAAGGCCAAGTTCTTGGGATTTGGCATTCATCAATTTGACAAATTCCTCTTCCGAGCCGGCCACACCGATGGCGATAGCCTGAGCCGCATCATTGGCAGAGGTCATCAACATGGCATACATCATATCCTTCAAGACAACGGTTTCATTCGGCTCCAAAGAAATTCCCGAATCCCCCTGATTGGCGCTGATAAAATCGCTGGGGATCACTATTTTCTGATCCATATCGCCCTTTTCCAAAGCGATTAGGGCGGTCAACATCTGAGTTGTGGCCCCTGGCGGCACCTGTTTACTGGACTTTTGCTCATAGAGAACTTTGCCCGTAGCCGAATCAATCAAAATTGCTGATGTAGCATCAATTTCTAGGGCTGAAGCCGCAAAAGGCAGCGCCAGTATTAAGCCAAAACTCAAAAGAACGGCAAACAGCAATTTTTTCATAAAATCCCCCCTCGTCTGCAAAAAACAACATTAGCAATTTATTTAAATTATAACAAATAAACCGACTCTTTGCCATAAAAAATAATCCTAAAACTGGTTTTTAGGATTATTTTTTATTTTTATACCTGCATAACATTATCTTCCGGCTGAGTTTTCTCTTTCTCTTTCTGTTTCTTCTCTACCAGTTCTTTCAGTGTTTCAATAAACAAAGGGGCCGCATCCAACATCCTTTCAATGCTGTTGCTGCCATCCACACCAATCAGCCTGATCTGGTCATTGTTGACGATCAGAAAACCCACCGGCTGCAAAGATACGCCCGCACCGCTACCACCGGCGAAAGGGAAATTATCGAGTTTTTCCTTCCCATATTCTCCGCCGCCGGCGAAAAAGCCGCATGATACTTTGGAGACCGGGATGATAGAAGTGCCGTTGCCTGCTTCCAGCATTTCACCAATTATAGTATTAACATCGATCATTTCCCTAATATTACTCATGGCTGTCTGCATGAGCCCTTTGATTTCACATTCCCCTGTCATTTTTATTCTCCTTTCTTATCACCATAAAAATTCGTATTCCATTGATAATAATATCTCCAATCCTGATGCTGAATATGCAATCAGCGCTCGCTGATAAACTTTTTTCGCCAAAGAGCGGATGTATATCAATCTGAGGACATTTTTTATAACCTTTGCTGTGGCTATAAAGAATCGCCAGAGAGCTTTTGGCTGCTATATTGATAGATGCTGCCAGCATAGCAGTGTGTGCAGCATCCTCAGAACCAAGTATCAATTGCAGTTCTGTTTTATGCCAATAAGTTTTTCTGATCAGTTTTTTTATGATCGGCAGTAATTGCCGCACTATGCTCCGGAGTTTTTCACTAAAGAGTTCATCCCAGCCCTTTTTGAGCTCCTTTTCGCTAAATCTTTCTAAAGGCAGATGCAAGCGCCAAGGACAAGACAAAAATCCCAAGGGCAAAATATAAAAAGCCACCTTCCTTTGACCTTCGCTGCTAAAAGTTATCTCTGCGGTTAGTGGGTATATGAAAATAAAAATTATCACAAGCAGAAAAAAAATCAACCAGCCCACTTCACTCAAACCCCCTTGGATTTTTGTTTAGTGTTGGTTGATTTTTCCAATTTTATGCAGGATTTTTATATTTTTAAATTTTTTTTAACAGATCGGCCATTTCCATAGCGGCCAAAGCAGCATCCCAGCCTTTATTGCCAGCTTTTGTACCTGCCCTTTCAATAGCCTGCTCAATATTATCAGCTGTGATAACACCAAAAATAACCGGCTTATTGCTGGCCAAGCTGACAGAAGCAACGCCTTTGGCAACCTCGCTGGAAACATATTCAAAATGGGGGGTTGCGCCTCTGATGACAGCTCCCAGACAGATAACGGCATCATAATCGGGTTTAGAGGCCAATTTTTGCGCTGTAAGCGGTATCTCAAATGCACCGGGTACCCAAACCACATCAATATTTTCTGCGGCATGACCATGCCGTTCTAATGCATCAATAGCACCGCCAACGAGTTTGCTAGTGATAAATTCATTGAATCTGCCTGCCACAATAGCAGTTTTCATGCCATGGGCCTGAAGTTTTCCCTGATAAATATTTGCCATAATATCACCTTCTTTTTAATTTTTAAAATCAATCAAAATTGATAAAGTGTCCTAATTTTTCTTTTTTGGTACGCAGATAAAACTCATTTTCTTTTTGCGGCGGTATTTCTATCGGCACCCGCTCCACAACTTCCAAACCATAGCCTTCGATGCCGGATATCTTGCGCGGATTATTGGTCAAAAGACGCATTTTACGCACCCCCAGGTCAACTAATATCTGAGCACCTGTGCCATAATCACGTAAATCGGCAGGAAAGCCCAAGCATATATTAGCCTCAACTGTATCCATCCCTTCATCTTGCAATTGGTAAGTACGCAACTTGTTAACCAATCCGATACCACGGCCCTCCTGGCGCATATAGACAAAGACACCTTCACCAGCTTCTTCTATCATAGTCAAAGCCTGAGCCAACTGACTGCCGCAATCGCAGCGTTTAGAGTGGAAAACATCACCTGTCAGACATTCCGAATGCATACGCACCAAAACTGGCTTCTCGGGAGATATGTCCCCTTTTACCAAAGCAATATGCGGTTGCGGATCAAGCTCACTTTCATAAGCGATGGCCGTAAAGTCACCATAGGCTGTAGGCAACTTCGTAGTCACCATACGGCGAACCAATTTTTCGTTACGGCGGCGCCAAGCAATGATATCGGCCACCGTGCACATGGAAAGACCATGCTTATCAGCAAACTCGATCAGATCACCCACTCTGGCCATTGTGCCATCTTCTTTGACGACCTCACAAATCACGGCTGCCGGATATAAACCTGCCAAACGAGCAAGATCCAGCGAAGCCTCCGTATGACCGGCTCTTTTCAGCACTCCGCCTTCTTTGGCACGCAAAGGGAATATATGGCCAGGACGGCGAAAATCTTCCGCACGCAGATCCGGATCTATCAAAGCCTGCACAGTATCAGAGCGTTCGAAAGCGGAAATGCCTGTTGTGCTGTGCGGCCCATCAACGGAAACCGTGAAAGCCGTGCAATAGCGATCACTGTTATCCGTGACCATTGGTGTAAGCTTGAGCTGATCCAGGCGCTCCCCGGTCATAGGCACACAAACCAACCCCTTAGCATATGTGATCATAAAATTTATCACTTTAGGCGTGGCAAATTGTGCCGCCACCACCAAATCGCCCTCTCCCTCTCTGTCCTCATCATCAGTGACGATGATCATTTTCCCTGCTTTTATTTCTTCTATAGCTTCTTCTACGCTAATAAATGTCATTTTCAGTCCTCCTAATTTTTATATAAAACCGTTTTCGGCCAAAAAATCCTCGCTCAAATTGCTGCCTGTTCCCGGCCTTTTTAGCATACTTTCCACATATTTACCGATAATGTCAGTCTCAATATTAACTATGTCGCCGACCTTTTTCAAGGCCAAGGTCGTGGCCTCCATGGTATGAGGTATCAGCGATATGCTGAAGCTGTCGGCAAATTTTTCTGCCACAGTCAGGCTGATGCCGTCCAAAGCCACAGAGCCCTGAGCCAGAATATAAGACAACAAATATCCGGCTGGGCGCAGCTTGATAATAAGCGCGATATCGGCTTTTTTCTTCTCTATGATCGAGGCCACGCCATCTATATGACCACTGACGATATGGCCGCCGAACCTATCGCCGACAGCCAAAGCCCGCTCCAGATTAACCTTCTGGCCAACTGTCAGCTGGCCCAAGCTGCTTTTTTTTAAAGTTGTGGTCATAACATCGGCTGTAAAATGATCACTGCCGGCTGCTGTTATGGTCAAACAAACGCCATTGACGGCGATGCTATCGCCGATTTTGCTGCCAAGAAGCACTTTGGAAGCCGCGATATCCAAACGAGCGGAATCTGCTCCGCGGCGGACAGAGCGGATTTCTCCCAGCTCTTCTATCAAGCCTGTAAACAAATCTATCACCTCTTATTTGCTGCGACGGGATAAGCCGCAAAAAGTATATCCTCGTTAAAATATTCTCTTTCTATGATCTGTAAAGACATAGCATTGGCCATATTGGCAACGCCGGAACCAGCAAAAATCCCCATCCCATCATTACCCCCGACAAATTTTGGAGCCACAAAAACATAATATTTATCGATAAGGCCTGCCCGTAAAAACGATGCGTTGAGGTTGGAACCTGCCTCCACCATAATGCTCATTATGCCCATTCTGTATAAAAAATCTAATAATTCCTGCAGGTTTATGCGATTGCCTTGATGCGGCAATGCATATATTTTGGCTCCTTTTTTGGTCAGGGCAATGTTATTGCTTTGATCCATGGACTCCTTCTTGGTAATAATCATGGTCGGCGCCGCTGTGGTATCCAATATCTTAGCATCCACAGGTGTTTGCAGCTCCGGATCGAGCACTATTCGTATGGGCTGCGCTAATAAATTATCATCCAAACGTACATTAAGCTGACAATCATCCGCCAATACCGTACCAACACCAGTCAGAACCGCATCATGGCGACTACGCAAAATATGGACATATTCTCTGCTCTTCTCATTAGTGACCCAGCGCGAGCTGCCGCTTTTGGTTGCGGTTTTACCGTCCAAAGTAATAGCCGTTTTCAGCGCGCAAAAAGTCTTGCGGGCGGTGATATTTTTTATGTAAATATCATTCAAATAACAGGCTTCTTTTTCCATAACCCCGGAGATAACCTCTATGCCCGCATCTTGAAGCTGTTTGATACCTTGTCCGCTGATCAGTGGATTAGGATCAACCATTGCTATTACCACTTTCCTGATACCGGCCCTGATGATGGCATTGGTGCAAGGCGGCGTTTTACCTTGGTGGCAGCAGGGCTCCAAAGTAACATAGAGCGTAGCCCCACGGGCATTATCTTTGGCCTGATCGAGCGCGAAAATCTCCGCATGAGGGCCGCCGGCCTTCATATGCCAACCATAGCCTATTATGGTATTCTCTTTAACAACTATAGCGCCAACCATAGGGTTGGGGCTTGTTTTGCCTGCCCCTTTTTTGGCCAAATTCAAGGCGGTATTCATAAAATATATATTTTTTTCCTCATCACGCATAGAAACAAAACCTTTCCGACCCATGATTTACATACATGTCACAGGCTTATCCGGGCCTGATAAAGCCTGAAAATAAAACCCCAACTGCAAGCAGTCGGGGTTAAAGACATAGATATATGAGCTATAATCAGCCATCTTCTTTCATCTATCTTCTTTCATCCGGACTATAACCGTCGGTACAGGAATTTCACCCGTTCAGCTGCCGCTCGTGGACTTTACCACCGATATGGAATTTCACCAATCCCCGAAGATCAATATTCAATTCAGAGAAAATTATATACCCTGTTCTATTTTTTGTCAATCTTTTATTGATTATGTAAGTTCTTCATATGTTTTGTCGCCTATTTGCTGAAGATCGCGAACTGCCTGTGCCGGATCCTGAGCATTAAAAATAGCTGCCGCCGCTACCAATACATTGGCACCGGCTTGTACGACCATTGCCGCATTATCCAAACAAATACCCCCATCCACCTGGATATCTGTTTTGAGGCCGCTCGATTTGATCACGGAATACAACTTGCGGCATTTGTTGAGCGTGGAAGGAATGAAGCTCTGGCCGCAAAAACCAGGATTGACGCTCATCAAAGTGACCATATCCAATTCTTCGAGTATATCCTCCAGCACATAAATAGGCGTAGCCGGATTGAGAGCGATACCAACTTTGACACCGGCCGCTTTGATCTGCTGCACAGTGCGGTGCAAGTGCAAACAAGCCTCATGATGCACCGTGATAAGGTCAACGCCGGCAGCAACAAAATCATCCACGAAGCGAGCAGGCTCCCGAACCATCAAATGGGCATCGAAAAACATATTGCTGTGAGGGCGCAGTTTTTTGATGAAGGCCGGCCCAAAAGAGATATTGGGCACAAAATCCCCATCCATGACATCCAGATGCAAATACTGGGCTCCCGCTCCCTCCACCACTGCTATATGGCGGCCTATATTCCAAAAATCGGCGCCTAATATAGATGGAGCTATCTTGATCATCAATATTTCTCCTCTCTTTCTCTCAACTCATTTAAAAGCCGCAAATATCTTTGATATCTGCCATGGTCAATAATACCCTCCGCCAGCGCCGCTTTGACCGCGCAATCCGGTTCCTGATCATGAAGACAACCATCAAAACGGCATGGCCCCACAGCCATAAAATCGGGATAATAATGGGTCAGATCGCGAAATTCCAATTCCTGCGGCAAATCCAAAAGGGAAAATCCCGGCGTATCGGCTACTAATGTTTGATCAGATAATTGGATGATTTTGACATGACGCGTTGTATGTCGCCCTCTTTGCAGCCTGTGGCTGATCATGCCTACCGGTAGCCCTAATGAAGGGCAAAGGGCATTAAGAATGCTGGATTTGCCAATGCCGGAAGGACCGGCAAAGACGGAAAATTTGCCGCTTAGAACAGCTGTCAGTTGCTCTATGTTGTGTTTGTTTAAGGCACTGACAAAAAGCGTAATGAAACCGGCCTCCTGATAAGGATTTAGCCGACTATCAAGCTCCTCTTTTTCCTGATCGGATAACAGATCACATTTATTGATACAGATTACCGGCAGGACATGATTATAAGCAGTCATTACCAGCATCCTGTCCAATAGTAAGAAATCCGGTTTTGGCTCCTTGGCTGCAAAGAGCAATATGGCCTGCTCCACATTAGCGATTTTTGGCCGTTGCAGTTGATTGTGGCGGGGCAATATCTCCTCGATCATGCCTTCCGGCAGACCGGGCTTACGGCTGATTTTTACTTTATCGCCGGGATAGAGGCCTTGTCCGCCGCTTTTAGCCAGGCCACGCAACTTGCAGGTAATCCTGGCATCAGGCAAAAGCACCTCATAAAAGCCGCCATAACCCCATAATACCGTGCCCTGATCGTTAAGAGACATCTTTAATATCCACCTGTATTCCGTCCAAGAACACCTTGATCTTGCCGGAATTATAATATGTTACTTGATAGCTCATGGTTGTTCCCGCAGGGTGATTTTGATTATATACTTCATAAGTACCGGTCACATCACTGACCAGTATCTTGATATTATGATCGCTGCCGTCATCAGGAATATGACAAATAACGGTTGTAGTTTTGGCTACTTTACCGGGCCCATCGCTGACCACCAAATCAACAGATGCGCCTTGCTCCACTTCTGTGCCGGCGGCTATGCTTTGCTCGAAAACTACGCCCTGATCATATTCATAACTTTGCTTAGTATCGGCTTTGCCTAAAGTCAGCATATTATTATCTATAATTTTTTTGGCCTCCGCCAAAGTTTTACCGGTCAAAGTAGGCATAGTTATGATAGGCAGCTGTTGGCCTTTGCTGACTGTGATAACGACAGTGCTGCCCTCCGCGGCATTGTCGCCGCCATCAGGATTCTGACTTATGACTTTGCCTTTTTCCACCTGGGGATCATATTCTTCTTTTACCTCAACCTCAAAATTGGCATCCTGCAAAGTTTGTTTGGCATCTTCTAGGCTGTATCCTACTACATCCGGCACAGAACCTTCTTCAGCACCCTTGCTGACCACCAAATCCAAAGTGCGATTTTTCTTAACTGTTTGTCCCGCTTCTATACTCTGGGAAATAACATAGCCTTCCTCTACTTTTGCATCATAACGCTCAGTAATTTCATACTTCATACCTATATCATCAAGCATCTCCTGAGCTTCGGCAATCGGTTTGTCCACCACATTGGGCACAGTTACTTCCCCTACGGCAAAGCCGCCGCCCACAACCTGGAACAAAAGAAAGGCCACGGCAGCCACCAAAACAATGGCTAGAATGATGATAGTACGTTTATTTTTACTATTGGGCGCTGCTGCGCTTGATCTGGCCGGCTGACGAAAAGGCAGTGCAGCAGCGCTTTCCGCTTCGATCTCGGCCACGGAATCCGCTTCTATTTCCCTGGTTGCCTCCAGCGGCAAATCATCCTCATAGGGCTGATAAACGCTGTTGATTCCTTCCACAGCAGCGCGAATGGCATTTTCCATCTCGAAAGCGGAGGCATAACGGATTTCCGGATTTTTACGCATAGCACGCATAACCACATAGGAAAGCCCGACCGGCACATCAGTATTGATATGATGGGGCGGCACTATTTCCGCCTGCACATGCTGCATAGCCACGTTAATGGGTGAATCACCGATAAAAGGCAACTGGCCGGTCAGCATTTCGTAGAAAACCACACCCGCCGAATAAATATCGGATTTCTCCGTCACATTACGTCCCTGCACCTGTTCCGGAGAGATATATTGCACGGAGCCCATTATCTTGGTAGATGAAGTGTAGGTCTGCGTCACATCACTGATGCCGACGGCTATGCCAAAATCGGTAACTTTGACGCGACCATCAACAGATAATAGTATATTATGGGATTTTATATCCCGATGTATGATGCCATGCTCATGGGCATAGCCAATACCTTCAAGCATCTGGCACATGATATTAACGGAATCGTTGATGGATAAAACTCCCATGCTTTTGATATAATCCTTCAGCGATTCGCCTTCCACAAATTCCATAACGATATAGTGCATATCGTCCTCAAAACCAACATCATATACCGCAACAATATTGCCATGAGAAAGGCTGGCTACGGCCTGTGCCTCCCTTTGAAAGCGGCGCACAAAGGCCTCATCGCCGTTATATTCTTCCCGCAGCACTTTGATCGTGACCATGCGACCCAATAAATTATCGCGGCCCTTATAAACCACAGCCGTGCCGCCGGAACCAAGCTGATCTATAATTTCGTAACGATTATTAAATATTTTACCTATCATTATTTTCACCATCCTCACAACGAACCAAGACTACGGAAATATTGTCAAATCCGCCTCTTTCCAATGCCAGCCCGACCATATTTTTCACAGTCCTGTTCAGATCATCGTCCACCGCCAGCAAAGCCATTATTTCATATTCTTCTAACATATTATAAAAGCCGTCGCTGCATAAAAGCAGATAATCGCCTTTTTGCCAATAGTTATGTCCGATATCTACATTTACCAGCGATTCCTGCCCCAAAGAGCGGACAAGAATATTTTTTTGCGGATGATTGCGCGCCTCATCCGCTGTTATATTGCCTTCTTTGAGCAATTTCTGAACCAAAGAATGGTCCTCCGTCAGCTGCTGTATACCGTTTTTATCTATAAGATAGGCACGGCTGTCACCTACATGCGCCCAAAATATTTCTTTATCATTGGCCATAGCCGCTGTCATAGTAGTGCCCATGCCTAACTGTTCCGGGTTTTTGCCCGCCTGGAACAGAACATTATTGGCCTCGTAAAAGGCCTGTTTAAGTAATATATGGGGTGATTCATCCGGATCGCTGCGCACGATTTTGCTCGTGATAGACACAGCCGTGGAACTGGCAATTTCCCCGGCCAAGCGACCACCGATCCCATCAGCCACAATAAAAAGCCCCAAAGAGCTGTCACAAAGGACCGCGTCCTCGTTCTTTTTACGCACTGCTCCAATATGGCTGTATGCTTGAGCTTGCATTTTACACCTCCATTTTTTGCCGGCGTGATAATTGGCCGCAAGCCGCATTAATATCCAAACCTCTGGACTCCCTTTGATGCACTGTCAGGCCAAAAGATTCCACAATCCGACAAAAATCTTTTATAACTTCTATTTTTGATGGCAAAAATCCTGTTTTCGGCACAGGATTGGCCGCAATGATATTGAGCAAACAATCTTCCGCTTTCAATAAATCGGCCAATTCCTTGGCATCTTCTTTACTGTCATTGATACCGGCAAATAGAGCATACTCATATGTGATGCGCCGACCCGTCTTTTCTCTATAATAGCGGCAAGCCGCAAGCAGCTCCTTGACACTGTATTTATGCGCGACGGGCATCATAGATGATCTTTTAACATCATTAGGCGCATGTAATGATATAGCCAGCTCTACCTGTTTTTGCCAATCTGCCAGCTTATATATCTCCGGCACCAGGCCGCAAGTGGATATAGTCATCCTGCGCATACCGATATCAAGGCCATCAGCATCATTGAAAATCAAAAGGCTTTTTTTCACATTATCAAGATTCAAAAGCGGCTCTCCCATACCCATATAAACAATATTGGAGATACCGGCAAAACCCTTTTGCGCCGCAAAATCAGCGGCTAAAAGTACTTGTGATATTATTTCCCCCACGCTGAGATTGCGCCCGGGACCATTGGCCGCCGTTGCGCAAAAAGCGCAGCCCATGGCGCATCCTGTTTGAGTGCTGATGCAACAAGTGGCTCTGTCGCGCGCATCTTTGCGACAATAAAGCATCAGTACCATCTCTATGGTGGCCCCATCTGTTAAAGATAAGAGCAGCTTCAGCGTATCACCGCTGGCTGATTGGCTTTTCCTGACAATGTGCGGCAAAGTGATTTGAGCTTTTTGCGCCAATTCCTGCCTTTGGATCAGCGATAGATCAGTGAAGCTGCTGAAATCCATTATCCTTTTGCCATGCAGCCAAGAAAATATCTGCCGCCCCCGAAAAGCCGGCCAGCCCCAGCTTTGGATCAGCTGTTTAATCTCTTCCTGCTCCATACCAAGTAAATCTGCTTTCAACATACTACCCTTTCTTATGCAGCCGACTGATAAAAAATCCTTCTATGCCCTCATTTTGTGGCAATAGCTGCAACATGCCCGACGCTGCCTTCTGTAATATCTCTTGTGGCAAAGAGGATGGTAAATATTGGGCAAAACCCTCCGGCTCAAAATCCGGCCTTTGCTCTAAAAACCACTGTACATTATCCTGGTTTTCCTCCCTGGTAACGGTACAGGTGGAAAAACAAAGGCTGCCTCCCGGCCGCAAATACTCAGCCGCTGCCAGCAAGATTTCCCGCGACAGCTTTTGCATATCCATAATATCCTGCAGGTCCTTACGCCAGCGGGCATCGGCCCGGCGGGATAATATGCCCAAACCGGAACAAGGCGCGTCAAGCAGTATGTAATCGGCCCAAGCCTGATATTCAGCAGGCAGATGACGGGCATCGGCTTGTTTTTCCTTGATAATATCAATCCCCAGCCTCTGATAATTTTGCCGCATGAGGCCCAGTTTATGTTCATGAATATCGAGGGCATCTATCCGCCCCCTGTTTTGCATCAATTGCGCCAGATGACAGGTTTTACCGCCCGGAGCAGCGCAAAGATCCAGCACCTTGCTGCCAGGATGCGGACTTAAGGCATGAGCCACCAGCATGGATGCCTGATCCTGAGCCTGGAATAAGCCCTCGCTAAAAAGATTGCTGGCAAAAAGTCCGCTGGCTTGCGCTAAGATTATGGCTTCCGGAGCAAAAGCGCCGGGCCGTGCGGCAAAACCTCTCTCATGCAAGGCGGATAAAAGCTGCGGCCGGCCCAGTTTCAGGGTGTTGGTTCTGATGACAACATCATGGGCCTGGTTATTATAGAGGCAAAATTCTATGGCCGCCTCCCGGCCAAACCGTTCCAGTAAATATTCCGCCAGCCAGCGCGGATGAGAAAGCGTAACGGTTAAATAAGCCAAAATATCATCTTCCGGCCGCGGCAAAGCATATTGCTCCTGATGGCGCAAATAATTGCGCAGAACACCGTTGACTAAAGCGGCAGTGCCCTTATGCCCGTATTTTTTGGCCAGATTGACACCTTCGTTAACAGCTGCGGAAGCAGGGATTTTTTGCAAATAAACAAGCTGATAAAGGCTTAGGCGCAGGATTAATAATATCCATAAAGGCAGCTCGGATAAAGGCTTTTTCAGCATTTGCCGCAAAATATTATCAAGGGCGTTTTGCATGCGCAACGTACCATAAACAAGCTCCGTTATCAGCCTTTTATCATCGGCGGCAATATTATCCGCAGCCAAAGAGCGTGCCGCCTGCAAATTGGCATAGGCATCGTCTTTGACAATTTTATGAAGAATCAGCAAAGCCTGCTCCCGTGCGGAGCTTACTTTTTTCATAGTCATATTCTCTCTGCCCGCTTTAACTCCGTCGACCGCCGCCAAAGATCAAAAGCAAGCGCAGAAATTGCAGAATGCTGACCAATAGAGCGGCCACATAGGTCAATGCCGCAGCGCTCAATACCTTTTTGGCTTGAGCCACTTCCTCATCATATAAAAATCCGCCGCTTGATAAAGAAACCAAAGCCCTGCCGGAAGCATTAAATTCTACCGGCAGAGTCACCAGTTGGAAAATAACCGCCCCGCCGAAGATCCAGACACCTATCTGGGCTAAGCCCAAAGCTCCGAACAAAATGCCTACGATAATCAAGATCCAGGAAGCATAAGTGGCAAAACTCGCCACCGGCACCAAAGCCGAGCGAATCTTCAGCGGCACATAACCTTCACTGTGCTGCACGGCATGGCCCACCTCATGGGCAGCAATACCGATCGCTGCCACGGAAGTGCTGTTATATACCGGTTGTGAAAGCCGTAAGACACGATGCGCCGGATCATAGTGGTCGGTCAGATCGCCGTCTATCAATTCTACCGGTACATCACTTAGGCCATTTTTATCCAATAATCGCCTGGCAATATTTGCGGCGGAGTCCCCTTTAAGCGAAAGAACTTTCGAATATTTATTAAAGGCAGCGGAAACCCTGGCCTGCGCCCATATGGCGATGGCAACACCCACCAGCAACATCCATATATATGGATCATAGAAAAACATTTTTTGAAACCTCCTAATTTTAAACCTCTGCCGCCCCAAAGATAAGGCTTATGCTTATTTTATATCGACAGCAGAAGAATCATTCAATTTTATATTATACTTATTATCTTCTATTTTACAGAAAAAATCTATGGCTGCGATTATTTGTGGCATATCCACACGAGTATTTTTACAAGGTCCGTTCGGTTTAAGATTTTTTACGGCCAAACCGGGCAAATTCCCGATATCTATAATACCCGAGGCCAGCTCCCGCTCACAAGCTACAGCAATCACCGCTTTCGGCTTGTAATATTTAAGGCAATTACGAGCAACGGAGCCGCCGGTGGCAACTACGGCATTGATGCCCAGCCCATTTTTAATCTTCAATATATCACCAATATCGCATTGGCCACAGCATTTGCAATTGCTGATATCTTCCGTCACCCTCACGGTACAATTGCTGTTTTGCAGGCAATGGGGGGTCAAAAGCACAATCTCCTGCGGTTTTAGACGCAGATTAAGAGAGTGTACCAGTTGATTATTTATTTCTACAAAAGAGGATCTTATATCATCAACATCAATGCCGAATATTCTGCCTATGAAAATAGCCAAAGGATACAGCTTCAGCGCACCACGCAAAAACATTCTGCCGGGCGCAGCCAACGATTTTTTGCGCCAGATAGAAACAGAGACAAAAAGTATGCCCAATCCCGCATATATCAGCAGTACGGCAAGAGCCAATCCGATAATCATCATCACTGTTTGAAAAAATGAATTTTCCGGGTTTAAGGAAAAATAGATAAAGAAAGATGAGCAGGCAGCAAGAAAAATTACACTGACCACCAAAAGGCCCATAAAAACTCTTTTTCCGCTTTGTTTTACCATCTTTCCCTCTCTTGATAAAAAGCTCTCTATCCCAACATATCTCCTATATTGATAGAATAACCGCGGCAGAAATCAGCCACATCCATGATGTTTTTGCCGGCCAACTGCACTTTTTTTATAGCAACGGATCCCAAAGACGAAGAGACAATCAACCCTTTTTCCTTATCGATAGCCAAAACCCTTCCCGGTTCTCCTCTCAGCCATTGGATATTGGCAGCTTCATGTATCTTCAGTCTTTTATTTTTATATATAGTATACGCACCCGGCCAAGGCGATAATCCTCTAATCTGGTCATGAACTTCCTGCGCTGTTTTATGCCAGTCGATCAATTCATGCTCTTTGGTCAGCATAGGGGCATAGGAAGCCAAAGAATCATTCTGAGGCAAGCGCTGGGCCTGGTTATTTTCTATATCCTGTAAAGTTTTGACCAACAGATCGGCGCCTAGTGAAGCTAGTTTATCATGCAGGATGCCGGTGCTATCGTTCTCCCCGATCTCACACTCGGCTTTGAGTATCATATCACCGGTGTCCATGCCCTCGTTCATGTACATGGTTGTGACGCCGGTGATTTTCTCCCCCTTGATAATAGCCCAATGGATGGGGGCTGCTCCTCTATAAGCCGGCAACAGTGAAGCATGAAGATTAATCGCCCCCAGGGGAGCCATTTCTAAAAGCGGTTTTCTCAGCAATTGGCCAAAAGCAACCACCACCAAAATATCCGGATGCCAGGCCTTGATAGATTTTACGGCTTCATCACCGTTGACATTATGCGGCTGGATAAGCGGTATTTGATGTTTGAGAGCCACTTCCTTGACCGGAGTTGCGGCCAAATGCTTGCCGCGTCCCTTTTGCCGGTCAGGCTGGGTGACAACACCAACCACTTGGTAGCCAGCTGCCAGTAATGCTTTCAGCGGCAAAACAGCAAAATCGGGACTGCCCATATAAACTATACGCTTCATATAATTTCTTCCTCCGTCATGATATCGATATAAAGCCTGCCGTTCAGATGATCCAGCTCATGCTGGATAGCACGGGCAAAAAGATCCTTGGCTTTGATCGTGAACTCCTTACCGTCTCTGTCCTGGGCTGTGACCTTTACTTCCTTGGCCCGCTCTACCAACCCTTGGCGTCCAGGTATGCTGAAGCAGGCTTCGGAATCGATTTCCTTCCCTTTGGTTTTATTAATAACAGGGTTTATGAATTCTATAACACCTTCCCCCACATCTACAATGAATAATCTTTTGCTGACGCCCACCTGTGGTGCTGCCAGACCTACGCCCTTGAGTTCCGCCAGCGTGGCCTTCATATCGTCTAAAAGTTTAGCAAGGCTTTCGTCAAATCTTTTTACCTCCATCGCCGTCTGGCGCAAAATAGGATCGCCAACTTCTGTTATCTGTCTAATATTAGACATTACCTAGCCCCCTTGATACAATTTGCTTGATTTTATATATCGTTATTAAATTTTATTATACTATATGATTGGCTTCAAAGACAACTGCTGTCACATCATATTTAGCGGATCGACATCAATATGTAGGAAAACTTCCTCTCTAATACCTTCCTGCTCTTTTGTTTTTTGCCAGCAATCTTTAAGTCTTTCTTTGCCAGATTGATCCTGAGGCAGCTTTAATAATATTTGAAAACGAAAATGATCTTTGATCTTTTCCCAAGGCGCCGGCGCTGGTCCCAGCACCACCTCATTGCCCAGATCCATCCGGCAATAGGCCGCCATAACTTCGGCTGCCCGTGCCGCTTTTCCCTGCTGGGATGAGATGAGCAAAAGCCGGATCAAGCTGCAAAAAGGCGGGTACACAAGCTCTTTTCTGCGCTCGATCTCCCGCTCATAGAAAAGTTCATAATCCTGATCGGCGGCCGCTTGGATGATGAACGATTGAGGGCTGTAGGTTTGGATCACGGCCCGTCCCCGCTTATCGCGGCGACCGGCACGTCCTAAAAATTGGGTCAGAAGCTGAAAAGTTCGTTCTCCCGCCCGCCAATCCGGCAGATGCAAACCAGTATCCGCCGTGATAACTCCGGCCAATGCTATATCAGGAAAATCAAGGCCTTTAGCCACCATTTGCGTGCCGACCAAAATATCGGTCTCCTTAGACAGCATAGAACGGAAAACCTGCTCATAGCTGCCCCTTTTTGCCATAATATCATGATCCAGCCGCGCCACCTTGGCCCATGGGAAGAGCTTTTGCACCTCATCAACTACCCTTTGTGTGCCTGTGCCAAAATAGCGGATATTTTTGCTGCCGCAGCTGGGGCAAATTGCCGGCGGATCGGCCAAGGCCCCGCAATAGTGGCATTTTAGCCGCCCCTCCTTGCTGTGATAAGCCATAGGCAAATCACAATGCGGGCAGGTTATGACATGGCCACAGTGGCGGCAGGAATAGAAAGTATAATAGCCTCTTCTATTTAGAAAGAGGATTGTTTGTTCATTTTGTTCCAATGTCGAGGCAATTTTTTTTTGCAACAAATCGCTGAGTACTGAACGGTTGCCTTTTTGCAGCTCCTGCCTCATATCAACTATCTGCACCTTAGGTAAAGGCGCACTATAATAGCGCCAAGGCAGGCAAGCCAAGGCATATTTGCCACATTGGGCAGCATAAAAGCTCTCCACGGAAGGCGTGGCGCTGCCTAAAAGCAATTGCGCATCTTCCAACCAGCAGCGCATCTCTGCTATCGTGCGGGCATGGAATCGAGGCATATTATCTTGTTTATAGCTGGTCTCCTGCTCCTCATCCATGATCAGAAGGCCCAGATTTTGTAAAGGCGCAAAAACAGCCGAACGCGCCCCCACCACCACCGGGTATTGGCCTTCGGCTATGGCATGCCAGGTCTTACGTCTTTCTGCTGGCGTTAGACCACTATGTAACAGGGCTATGGGTAATTGCAAACGCCGCTGTAAAAAATCGATTATCTGGGAAGAGAGAACGATTTCCGGTACTAAAAGCAGACATTGCTTGCCTTCGGCTACTGTTTTTTCAATCAGCTGCACATAGATCTCGGTTTTGCCGCTGCCGGTGACACCGAATAGCAAAAATGGCCTTTTCTCCCCTTCCACTTCCCGGCAGATAGCGTCAAATGCAGCTTTTTGCTCTTGATTCAAATCCGCGGCACAGGTTTGATACTCTGACGCCGTCGTTATGATTTGCCGTTGCTCGACTTGGAAGAAGCCCTTTTTCTCCATACGGCCAATCACATCGGGAGAAAAACCTGCTTTTTTTAATTCGGCCAACGGCACCAAGGATTTAGAAACCAGATAATCCACGATCGCCTGCTGTTTTCGCGTTGGTTTTGGTAGCGGTTGCTGGGCCAGCGTATAAAATTTGCAGATGGTGGGCTTATATAAGCGGCCGGTCAGCGCCAGGCCGGCCGGCAGCATTGCCTGTAAAGCCACCACATACGGGCACATATAATACTCAGCCATGAATTTGGCTAATTTCAGCAAATTATCGTTGAACAAAGGGCGGTCCGACAAAAGCTCTTGTATCTGCTTCAGCGGAGTATAATCGCTCTGATCCAGCAGATCAACCACCACACCCTCTACAAGCTGACGGTTGAAAGGAACGTACACCACTGAGCCCCTTGTCACCCGACCAAGGAGCTGAGGTGGTATTTCATAATCAAAAACCCTATCTACGGCCGCAATCTTGCGATTAACGACTATAGCAGCATATTTTTGTTCCGCCACAACCTATTCCCCTTTGCTGATTTGTGATTATATTATAACAAAAATCAGCCTCTATGGAAAGTGCCATCTAGGATTACTGCTTGGCTCTGAAAAAAACCGCGGCAAAAAAGCCGAAAATCACAGCTGCTGCTACACCGGAAGAAACATTGTCTAAAATCCCTTTGAAAATGCCCCAAAAACCGAATTCGGCTGCGCCATCCATGGCTCCATTGACCAACGCATTACCAAAGCTGGCAATAGTCAAGCTTGCACCCATACCGGCAAAATCGACCAATTTATCAAAAAGGCCGAAACCACCTAAGATCGATCCGGCAACTACCAGTACACACATGGTATGAGCGGGAGTAAGTTTGAATATATCAAACATGATCTGACCTATGAAGCAAATGAGGCCACCAATGGCAAAAGCAAGCAATATCTGGCTGATCACTCAAACATCTCCCCTTTCCAAAGCCACACCATGAGCTATACCGGGGATACTTTCTTTCTGTTCTGTAGACACCTGGGAAAGTAAGGCGCCGGTGGAGACCACGAATATTTTTTGCAGCCGGTCGGCCGCCATTGCCTTGGTAAAATGACCATATAAAACGGATGCAGCACAGCCACAGCCGCTACCGCCGGCAAAAACATCCTGATCGGTATTATAGAGCAAACTACCGCAATCCACATATTGTTCTTTTGTCAAAAAAATACCTTTGTCTTCCAGCAGCTTAATTACTATTTGCTGACCGACACAACCTAAATCACCGGTGATAATTAAATCGTAATAATCGGCAGAAACTCCTCTTTCTTCCAGATGGGTGGCAATAGTGTTGGCCGCAGCCGGTGCCATGGCAGCTCCCATATTAAAAGAGTCTGTGACCCCAAAATCTACAACCTTGCCAATGGTCGCCGCCGTAATGCGGATGGGACTGGCCAAATCATAAGATATTATACCTGCACCGGCCGCGGTAGCCGTATACTGGCAATATGGCGGCTTTTGCGCTCCATATTCCGTAGGATAACGAAACTGTCTTTCCGCTGTACAGTTATGACTGCCAGTAGCTGCCATAACCCTTTTGCCGGCATGAGAAGCAACCAACAAGGATGCCAAAGCTAAGCCTTGCATAGAGGTGCTGCAAGCAGAAAAAATACCTAAGTATGGCACACATATATTGCGAGCTACAAAACTTGAGGATGTAATCTGATTCATCAGATCTCCTGCCAGAAAAAAATCTATATCACCAGAATTTAGACCTGCTTTAGCTATTGCCAATTCGCAGGCCTTTTGTAACATAGCTGTTTCTGCCTCCTCGAAAGTATCATAACCTGCTCTGTTGGAGGAAAAGAAAAAATCAAAATCGGCTGCCAAATTGGATTTCTGTTCCATCGTCCCTCCCACAGCGGCAGAAGCCGATAAAAAGGGAGGATGAACAAAGACCCATGTTTGTCTGCCTTTTTGCAGAATATCCGTTGTGTTTTTCATCTTAACCTCCCAATAAAAATTTTATCAGCGCCACCACAAAAGCGGAGCTGAGCCCAAAAACTATTACTGCTCCGGCCAGCTTGAAGCTGTTACAGCCGCTGCCCAGCACAAAACCCTCACTGCGATGCTCGATGGTGGCAGAGGCAACAGAATTGGCAAAACCTGTAATCGGCACAGCCAGCCCTGCGCCCACTTTCTGCGCCCATTTATCAAAATAGCCCAGACCTGTAAACAAAGCAGTCAAACCGATGACCACAATAATCACTACGGTGGCGGCATCGGTTTTTTCCATATGTCCATACTTAATCATCAGGCTTTGGGCAAATTGGGCGACTGCACAAAGAGCTCCGCCAAAGGCAAAGGCGATGACAGAATTTATAGCGAAGCGGCTTTTGGGCATATTTTCTTTAACAATCTGCTCATACCATGGTACTATTCGGGGCTTTTTTTTCATTTTGGCCTCCTGATTTTCCTGTTATTACTATTGTGTTACTACTATTATGAAAAGATATTTGCTACTTTATCAGAGACAAATTTAACCAGTTTTTTTCCGATTCTATTTGCAGACAATAAACAAAGAAGAAAAAAGGAGTTTTCTCATGCTGCTTTTAATCATCAGAACGATTATTCTATATTTTTTAATCCTCTTTATGATGAAGATCATGGGCAAGAGGCAGATAGGGCAATTGCAGCCTTTTGAGCTGGTGGTGGTTTTGATACTTTCGGAAATTGCCTCATCCGCCATGCAAAGCGCTGCCGCGCCTATCTTAAACAGCCTTATCCCCATTGCCACTATCGCTATCATCCAGGTAATCATGGCTATTATCAATCTAAAAAGTGAGCGGCTACGAAATCTGATTTGCGGCAAACCGTCTATCATCATATCAAAAGGGCGCATCGTGCAAAGCGAGATGACAAAATTACGTATGAACATAAATGATCTGCAAGAAGAGCTGCGCGCCAACGGCTATTTTGATATAGCGGATGTGCAGTATGCCATCATGGAAACCAACGGTCATTTAAGTATAATGCCAAAAACAGATAAAAGACCTCTGCAGCCCGGTGATCTTAGCCTGAACTTGCAGCAGGAAGAACCTTCTACGGCCGTTATTTTAGACGGGCATATAAATCATCAGGCCCTAAGATCCATAAATAAAAACAAAGCTTGGCTGCAAGAACAGATGAGAAAAAACCATATTATAAACGCCAGCGATATTTTTATAGCCCATGCCGATAGTGAGGGTAATTTTTCTTTCCAATTAAAAGAAGCAAAAAAAGGACATAAAAATGCTTAAATTATATATCATTTTAACCATCAGCATCATTATTATTCTGGCCATATCCATCGGCTCCTTATATTATCTGCAATATACTGCCGATAATCTGACCGTCAATTTAAGAACATTGGAAAAATCCATAACTCAGGAGGAGTGGCACTTGGCTGCCGATGATTTTTCCACCACCTATGCCCAATGGAACAAATACAGACATATTTGGCCTATTATTATCGATCATAGCAAAGTTGCGGAGATAAGCAAAATTTATATTGATTTGCAGCAATCTATCAAATATGCGGATTTGCCGCGAGCCAGCCAGGAAATACAAACATTGCTCTATCTGGTCTATGAAATACCGGCAACAGAGAAGCTATCTTGGCAGAATATTTTCTGAACAAAAAAAGCACCCATATCAGGGTGCTTTTTAATTTTAAATTAAGCTAAAGACTTTATTTTATTCTACCGTGACACTTTTGGCCAAATTGCGCGGCTGGTCAATATCGCAGCCTCTGGCTTTTGCCACATAATAAGACAGCATTTGTAAAGGTACCACCGATAAGATGGGCGCTAAAATATCTATAGTCTGCGGCAGATAAACAACATAGTCCGATACCTTGCCCATCTCTTCCATACCAGTCAGAGCCAAAGAGATGATATTGGCGTCACGCGCTTTTATTTCCTTGATATTGCTGATAGTTTTTTCCATGATAGAAGCCTGGGTGCAAATAGCAATGACGGGTATATTCTGCTCGATCAAAGCCAAAGTACCATGCTTCAGCTCTCCGGCAGCATAAGCCTCGGCATGGATATAAGAAATTTCCTTCATCTTCAAAGCGCCTTCCAAGGCCACGGCATAATCCAATCCACGCCCTACATAAAAGGAATCTTCGAAACCCACGAAAGAATCCGCGATATCCTGCACAGCAGGAGCCAGATTATCAAGTATTTGCTGTACTTTTTCCGGCAAATCATAGAGGTTGGTCAAAACTTCTTTGATCTCTTCGCTATCCGTCTTGCCTAAACTTTGGGCCAGATAAAAAGTCAAGAGATAAATAGCCAAAAGTTGCGTTATATAAGCCTTAGTGGAAGCCACAGCGATTTCCGGGCCGGCCCAGGTATAGATCACATCATCCGCCTCGCGGGAGATGCTGGAGCCCAAAACATTGGTGATAGCCACCACATGGGAGCCTCTTTTTTTACCTTCTTTCAAGGCTGCCAGTGTATCGGCAGTCTCGCCCGATTGAGAGATGACAATGAGCAAAGTTTTTTCGTCAATCAAAGGATTACGATAGCGAAATTCCGAAGCAATGTCCACTTCCACCGGCAGGCGTAAGGTTTTTTCTATCACATATTTAGCCACCAAGCCGGCATGATAAGCTGTGCCGCAAGCTACAATGGCAATTTTATTGCAGGCGGCCAATTGTTCGGCCGTCATTTTTATCTCCGGCAATTGCACATGAGAAAAATCTTCGGCGATCCGTCCTTTGAGAGTTTGGCGCAAGGCCAACGGTTGCTCATGTATCTCCTTGATCATGAAGTGGTCATAACCGCCCTTTTTGGCAGCTTCACAATCCCAGTCGATGGTCATGATCTCTTTTTCTACGGTCTGACCATCTTGATAAACGATGATACCATCCCTGGTCAGAACAGCTATTTCGCCATCCTGCAAAATCATGATTTTACGAGTATATTCGATCAAGGCAGGGATATCGGAAGCAAAAAAATATTCGCCATCCCCGATGCCGATGACCAGCGGACTGTCTTTTCTGGCCGCGACCAGCATATCAGGATTATTTTTACAGATCGCCACAGTGGCATAGGAGCCGCGCACTTTTGCTATGGCTTTTTGTACAGCGGCCACCAGATCGCCCGTATAAAAATGCTCGACCAGATGTGGCAACACTTCCGTATCAGTTTCCGAAAGGAAAATATGTCCTTGGTTTTGCAGCCATTCCCGCAAATCCAAATAATTTTCGATGATGCCATTATGCACCATGGCAATATCGCCATGGCAATCGCTGTGAGGATGTGAATTCTCATCGCAAGGACGACCATGGGTAGCCCAACGAGTATGACCTATACCAATAGTAGCCTCTCCTTGATCGGCACCGATTTTTTCTTCCAAGGCAATTATTTTACCCGTATTACGCATAATTTGCAGCTGGCCGTCCTCAATAACGGCAATGCCGGCAGAATCATAGCCTCTATATTCCAAAGACTTTAGCCCAGCCAAAAGGATGGGAATTGCCTTGCGATAACCTATATAGCCAACAATTCCACACATTTGAATCTCCTCCATTTATGTACAGGTGTATATGTACAAGTATAATATGTCTAACTTTGTAGAAATTCGTTATATTTATTATATTTCCTCTTTACAGATATAGTCGATAAGGCCAAGTCAAAATTAAAATTATTGTCCCCTTTTTTGTTTTATCACCAGCACCAGCTCATTTATCAGGCTTTGCAATTGCTGCATATCCTGACCTTCGACCATAACTCTGATCAGCTGCTCCGTGCCTGATGGACGCAAAACGACCCGGCCTTTTTGGCCTAATTCTGTTCGCACTTTTTCATAAACGGCCATGATGTCGGCATCATTCTGCCATCCGTCTTTTTGACTGACCGGTACATTACATAAAATTTGTGGTAATTTTTGCATAATCCCGGCCAATTGACTAAGCGGGCGATGACTTTCCTGCACCACCTGCAAGAGGCATAAAGCGCTGCCCAAACCATCACCTGTGGTGTTATATTGGGAAAATATCATATGGCCGGATTGCTCTCCGCCCAAAGATGCACCCAGCTGCAGCATTTTTTCCAGTACATAACGATCGCCGACCTTGGTTTCCGCCACTTCTATACCCAGATCACGCATGGCCAGCTTCAACCCCATATTGCTCATCATAGTAGCAACTAAGATATTGTTGGCAAGACAACCTTTTTTCTGCATGTCAGCGGCGCAAATAGCCAATATCTGATCGCCGTCCAATAAGGCTCCCTTTTCATCAACGGCAAGCATGCGGTCGGCGTCGCCATCCAAAGCGATACCCACATCGGCTTTATGTTCGATGACTTGCTGCTGCAAAAACTCCGGATGAGTGCTGCCGCAGCCATGATTGATATTGCAACCATCAGGATTATCACAAATAGAAATGACCTCTGCCCCCAGATCAGCAAATAAGGGGCCGGCAATAGCTGAGGCAGCACCATTGCTGGCATCGACGACGATTTTAAGCCCTGATAAGGACAAAGGATGCGCCGCTTTCAGCATGGCCGCATAGTCTAAAGCTGCTTGCCAATGATATTCTATACGGCCAATATCTTGGCCCAAAGCGCGGGGGATGACTACAGGATCGGACAGTAAATTTTCGATCTCGGATTCTACCTCATCCGGCAGTTTGTAACCATCACCGGAAAAGAATTTGATGCCATTATCGGCAAAAGGATTATGGGAAGCGGAAATCACGGCGCCGGCATCCGCGCCCAAGCCGCGGCAGAGCATAGCCACACCAGGTGTCGGTATGACTCCCAACAGAACGGCCGTAGCTCCCGTGGAACAAATTCCTGCCGCCAAAGCGGCTTCCAGCATATCGCCGGATATACGGGTATCCTTGCCAATTATAATCTTAGGTTTATGATCCTGATGATGACGGGTCAAAACAGTAGCTGCCGCGCGACCTAAGTTAAAGGCCAACTCCGGCAGTAAGGTATCATTTGCTTTGCCGCGTGCCCCATCCGTACCAAAAACTTTGCCCAATATTAAAACCTCCTCCAAAAAATCATAGTCATTATCGCGAAAAGCTAAACGCCCTTGTGACCGGGCGTCTGTTTTTGCTTTGCCAGTTGCACAGTATATGCCGCTGGCTTCCGAATTATATAACAAAACTAAGCTATTGAGTTTCCTTAATCACGACTTGCACCTTTTGTGGTGAATAGCTATAAGTGTTGATATTTGCCGGGGACCTAAATTGTATGGGCAAGTCATATACACCGGCCGTCAGATTTGAGCAATCCACATAAGGTATAATATCAGCCGCTTCTATTCTCCCCACAGCTGGAGAGGGACCGGATAGGGAAACATGCATAGTGCTGGGCTTAAATATAACATCCAAGCCTGCTCCCACATTTTTGGCATAAATAGGCAAATCGGCAAAAGATTTATAGGCTGTCTTCTCTATCTGCACATTAACAATCACTTCATCAATTTCCCCGAATGAGAACGAACCGTCTGCAAGCAGATCAACCGTGGCGGCGACAGATTTTTTAGAATTGCTGATATCCATTTGGGCGGTTTTGACCTGCGTCAATTGCTGCAAAACGTCAATATCACCATAGACCTGTATATAAGCCGGATCAACAGAAATATAGCTGATTTCGTAGCCATTGGCAGGTTTGCCACTGAGAGACACCGATATCGGCAGCAATTTTTGCGGTTGTTCGGATACTATGGGCACAAAAACATCGGCGTATTCCGGTGTGATATTGATCCACGGGGTCAGAATATTGCCATCTTCATCGACAGCTTCTATTGTGACCGTATGATGGAAATTGCTGTTCAAATCCAATAAGGAGACCGGTACATACACTTTGGCGATATGCTCCAAATAGTAGGAAGAGCCGGAAATGGATATCTGATCCGGTTTGACAATGGCGTTTAAAGCCATAAAGCCGTCAAAAGGAGTATCGGATATTTCCACTTCCACCGGGAAGGTTTTGGATTTCAGTTTTTCGATATTGACGGTAATAGATTCCGGATTTATGGATAGAAGCTCCATATCCCCCGATAATATGACCTTTACCGGCACCTGATTCTGACCGGCGGCTAAACCAGCGCAATCGATATAAGCCTGAATATCTTTGGAAGATGTTTCCGTCAGAATATTTTTCGGGGCCTCCACCCTTACCTGGATCTGATAATTTGCTTCGGAAAGCACCAAATCAGAGGCCAAATTCCGCGTTTCTAAGGCCACTGTATAGGTTTGTTCCGTAATAGGATTCTGGCTGAACATAACATATAGCCATAACAAGATAGCCATAGCCAACGCAGCGATTTTATAGCCGCCAAACTTGATCTTTTTTGATCTTTTCATTTTGCTTTTCTCCTCCTTTGCCAAAAATACTTACTGGAGGAGTCGGTAGAAGCACCATAGATGGTAAACAAAACTTCTCTCAATTGCTTTTCTTCTAGATAACGCACCAGTTTGCCATCTCTGGCCATGGATATAATGCCCGTTTCTTCAGACACCACAAGGGCTATGGCATCAGAAACTTCCGATAGACCTATGGCAGCCCTGTGCCTGGTGCCGATAGCGGTATTGATATATGGGTTATCTGTTAGCGGCAAAAAGCAGGCCGCTGCCACAATCCTGTCATCGCGAATGATGGTGGCCCCATCATGCAAGGGAGTGCTATGGGCAAAGATATTAAGCAATATTTCCTGGCTGACCACAGCATCAACCGGCACCCCTGTTTCTATATAATCGTTCAGTCCAGTTTCCCTTTCTATAATCAAAAGAAAACCCGTCTTGGTCTTGGCGCAGGAAACTATGGCACTGATAATTTCGTCTATTAAATGGATAACATCAGCTGTGGCCAGGGAGCTTGTCTTGCGGGAAAAAAATTGTCCCCGCCCCAACTGCTCCAAAGCTCTGCGCAGCTCCGGCTGAAAAATTATGACCAAAGCCA